>CAIYWM010000277.1 GCA_903929895.1 uncultured Alphaproteobacteria bacterium | reverse complement strand
GAAGGGGAAGCCGTGGCTCGGCAGGACCAGCGCGTCGGCCGGCAGGCGGCGGAAGCGCGAGAAGCCATCGAGGAACCAGGTCAGCGCATCGGCCAGCGGCTCGTTGGGCCACACGCCGACATTGGTGCTGATCTTGGGCAGTACCTGGTCGCCCGCGATCATCACGTTGAGCTCGGGGCACCACAGCGAGGCATGCTCGGGCGCGTGGCCGCGGCCGACGATGACGTCCCAGCGATGGCCGCCGATGATGATCGGATGCGCATGGATCATGCGCCGGTAGGAAGTCGGCAGCGGCACCACGCCCTTGGCGTAGCCGCCCTTGTGGCGGTGGAAGTTGGCGATCCGATCGGCCGGCACGCCGTTGCGCTGGACGTGCTCCGCGCGTGTCTCCTCGCTTTCCACGAAGTCGTTACGCGCGGCCTGGGCGCTCATGTACTCGCCGAGCGTCATGTAGAGCGGCGCGTTCCACTTCTCGCACAGCCAGCCGGCGAGGCCGATATGGTCGGGATGGAGATGCGTGCCGATCACCCGCACCACAGGTTTGCCCTGGAGCTTCTCGGCGAAGATCTTCTCCCACAGGGTTCGCGTGTCCTGCGAATTGATCCCGGTGTCGACGATCGTCCAGCCGTCCTTCTCCTCGATCAGCCACAGGTTGATGTGGTTGAGCTGGAACGGCAGCGGCATGCGCAGCCAGTGGATGCCGGGGGCGACGTTCTTTATGTCGCCGGGTTCCGGCACGTCACCACAGGGAAAGCGAAGCTGGGCCAGCAGGCGCTGGGACTCGGAGAGGGCGTCAGGCATGGGTTTGAAACTAAAGCATCTTTTCGGCGGCGTCTGCCGGGAGCGGCGCATGCCAGCCTTTCAAACTTCTCTCCCCCAAACGGGGGAGAGGAACATGCAAGATCAGGGCTTCAGCGCCCGCCAGGCGATGTCCTTGCGGTAGAAGCCCTCAGGCCAGTCGATCAGGTCGACCGCCCGGTAAGCGCGGGCGCGGGCCTCCTCGACGGTGGGGGCCATGGCACTGACGTTCAGGACCCGGCCGCCATTGGCGAGGATCTTTCCGTCCGGGCCGGCCTTGGTGCCGGCGTGGAAGATCTGCACGCCCTCGACCCTGGCGGCCTCGGCCAGTCCGTGGATCTCGCTGCCCTTGGAATAGGAGTCGGGGTAGCCCTTGGTCGCCATGATCACGGTGACGGCGGCGTCGGGCGACCAGCGCAGGTCGAGATGCTTCAGCCCGCCCTCGGCGCTGGCCAGCAGGGCCGGCACGAGGTCGGACTTAAGCCGCATCATCAGGACCTGGGTCTCGGGGTCGCCGAAGCGGCAATTGTATTCGACCAGACGCGGGCCCTTGGCGTCGATCATCAGCCCGGCATAGAGCACGCCCCTGAACGGCGTGCCGGCCTTCGCGAGCGCCCGCACGGTCGGCAGCACGATCTCGTCCATCGTGCGCTGCTGCATGGCGGCGTCAAAGATCGGGGCGGGCGAGTAGGCGCCCATGCCGCCGGTATTAGGGCCCGTGTCGCCGTCGAAGGCGCGCTTGTGATCCTGCGCGCCGACCAGCGGCAGGACGTGCTCGCCGTCGGTCAGGGCGAAGAAGCTCGCCTCCTCGCCCTGCATGAACTCCTCGATCACCACCGAAGCGCCGGCGGCGCCGAAGCGGTTGCCCGAGAGCATGTCGCGCACTGCCTCGATCGCCTGCTCGACCGTCTCGGCGATGATCACGCCCTTGCCGGCGGCAAGACCGTCGGCCTTGATCACGATCGGCAGGGGCTGGGACCTGACATAGGCCTCGGCCGACGCGACCTCGGTGAAGCGCTCGTAGGCGGCCGTCGGGATGTCGTTGGCGCGGCAGAGTTCCTTGGTGAAGCTCTTGGAGCCCTCGATGCGAGCGGCGGCCTTGGACGGGCCCCAGGCCTTGATCCCGGCCTCGGCGAAGGCGTCGGCCATGCCGGCCACCAGCGGCGCGTCGGGGGCGATCACCACGAAGTCGATCTTCAGGCGCTGCGCCATGGCAACCTGGCCGGGGATGTCCTCGGCCCCGACATCGACGCATTCGGCCACCTGCGCGATGCCGGCATTGCCTGGCGCGCAGTAGAGCTTGGTGCAGAGCGGAGAGGCCGAAATCGCCCAGCACAGGGCATGTTCGCGGCCGCCGCCGCCCACCACGAGGATTCGCATGGCGAGGCTTTGACCACAGTTTGCGCCGTGGGCACAAGCGGCTAGGTTCGGGCCCAGATGGAAAACCTCGACACCCCGGCAGCCCCTTCCAACGTCCCGGAATTCTCGGTTTCCGAGCTTTCCTTCGCCCTGAAGCGCGAGATCGAGAGCTCGTTTCCGCGGGTGCGGGTGCGCGGCGAGATCAGCCAGCCTTCCTTCCCCCGCTCGGGCCACTGCTACTTCCGCCTCAAGGACGAGAATGCCGTGATCGACGGCGTCTGCTGGAAGGGCTCTATCCCGCGGCTGGGCATCAAGATCGAGGAGGGGCTGGAGGTCATCGCCACCGGCAAGCTCACCACCTATGCCGGCTCCTCGCGCTACCAGATCATCGTCGACCGGCTGGAACTGGCGGGCGAAGGCGCGCTGCTGAAGCTGCTGGAGGACCGGCGCAAGAAGCTGCAGGCCGAGGGCCTGTTCGATGCGGACCGCAAGCGCCCGCTGCCCTACCTGCCGCAGGTGGTGGGTGTCGTGACCTCGCCGTCGGGCGCCGTCATCCGCGACATCCTGCATCGCCTCAGCGACCGTTTCCCCTGTCACGTGCTGGTCTGGCCGGTGGCGGTCCAGGGCGAGAAGGCGGCGGGCGAGGTGGCCCGTGCCATCGCCGGCTTCAACGGCCTGCCGGAAAACGGGCCTGTGCCGCGTCCCGACGTGCTGATCGTGGCGCGCGGCGGCGGTTCGCTGGAGGACCTCTGGGCCTTCAACGAGGAGATCGTGGTGCGTGCCGCTGCGGACTCGGCAATCCCGCTGATCTCCGCCGTCGGCCACGAGACCGACACGACCCTGATCGACTTCGCCTCGGATCGTCGCGCGCCGACGCCGACCGCCGCTGCCGAGATGGCGGTGCCGGTGCGTGCCGACCTGATGACCGAGACGCTCGACTACGCCAAGCGGCTGGTCGGCGGCATGACGCGCCTGCTGCGCGAGCGGTCGATGGAACTGGCCGGCCTCGCGCGCGGCCTGGGCGACCCGCGCCGCCTGATCGAGGAGCGCCAGCAGCGTGTCGACGTGAGCGGCGAGCGGCTGGCCCTGGCGACGCGCCAGCTCGTCGAGCGTCGTGCGCAACAGCTCTCGGCCGCGCGACTCGTGAGTCCGCAGGCGGTAATCGCCGCCAAGGAACAGGCGCTGTTCGCCGAGGGCCGCGCGCTGACCCGCGCCGTCGACCGCTTCAAGAGCGACGCCCTGCAGAAGTACGCCCGCGCCTTCGACCGGCTCGACCAGCTGGGCGACCGCCTGAAGCGCCACGGCAACGACCTGCTGCTGAACGGCCAGCGCCAGGTCGACCAGGCCGCCAAGCTCCTGGAGAGCTACTCTTTCCACTCCGTCCTCAACCGCGGCTTCGCCCTGGTGCGCGACCAGGACGGCCAGCCCGTCCTCGCCGCCGCCGGCACCAGCATCGGCCAGACGATCAGCATCGAATTCAGCGACGGCCGCGTCGGCGCCCGCGTGACCGACGGCGCCGGTGCGCCGAAACCGGTTGCGGCTCCACCTGCACCGCCCAAGCGCCGCGACGGCGGCACCGGCAATCAAGGGTCGTTGCTCTGACGCACAAGCCTTGATGAAATGAAAATTGTCATCCCGAGCGTAGCGAGGGACCTTTGGGATCAAAGCAAAGGTCCCTCGGCTTCGCCTCGGGATGACAATAATGGTGTTGCGAGGGGAGAGCGCCAATGACCGCTGAACCGCTGTCGGCCGAGACGATCAAAAACTTCATGTATGCGAGCACGGCGACCGTCTCGATGCAGATGCTGAAGCGCGGGTTTCGCAATGTCGCGGTGAACGGGGTGAAGCCGCTCAATCCGGCGGCGGCGCGGATCGTCGGGCCGGCCTACACGCTGCGCTACATCCCGAGCCGTGAAGACATCGACAAGGCGCCGAGTCCCAGCGATCCACCGAACGCGCAGCGTACCGCGATCGAGGAATCGCCCGCGGGCTCCGTGCTGGTCATCGGCACCGAGGGCAATACGCGCTCCGGCACGCTGGGTGACATCCTGGCGCTGCGGCTCAAGGTGCGTGGGCTCGCGGGCGTGCTGAGCGACGGCGCGATGCGCGATTCGCCGGTGATCGGCAAGTTCGACTTTCCCGTCTACTGCTCGGCCGCCGCGGCGCCGCCCAGCATGGCCAACCTGCGGCCCGTCGAGGTGCAGGTGCCGCTGGGTATCTGCGGCGTCCCAGTCTACCCCGGTGACGTGATCGTGGCCGACGAGGACGGCGCCATCGTCGTGCCCCGGCATCTCGCCGATGAGGTCGCCCGCGATTCGTTCGAGCAGGAGCGGCTGGAGAAGTTCGTCGCGATCCGGGTGGGACAGGGCCATCCGATCACCGGCACCTATCCGCCGAACGACGAAACGAAGGAACTCTATCAGGCGTGGATCAAGGCCGGTGAGCCCGCCGGTGGGTGAAACGCATCTCAGGCCGAAGCCGCGGGAACGTGGACGATCAGGTGATTGAGGGCTGACAGGAAAGTCTCCTGCAGGCAGTCCTGAACGTAGGCAGGCCGCGGATGACTTCAACCAATTGCGCGCCGGTGAGCGGCGGGACGATCAGCCGCCGCCCTTTTCGCAGACGAAGGCCTTGAAGGTGATGATGTCGCTCGGGACACCCTTCTTCTTGCAGTAGTCCTCGAACTCCTGCGGCGACACCGGCACCATCTTGATGGTGTGACGACGGCTGCGCCAATCCGACATGCGGCTCATCTCCTTCAGATGCCAGTCGGCATAGGAGCTGAGCGGATAGTGCTTCACGGTGCGCTGCAGCACCTCGTGGTCGGAAGCGGTCACCTTGGCGAAGTACTGGATAGCCATGCCGGTCTGCCTTCAGGAATGCGGACGCCGCATCTACCCTTCCTGGGGGGTGACCCGCAACCCACAATGATTCGGTCTCGGAATGACGCTAGGGCGCGGCGGCGTCGGGCAGGACGCGATTGCGCAGGGGCTGCCAATGGCTGTGGGGAATCATCTGCAGTGCGTTCAGGAACTGCCGTGCGCAGCGTTCCCAGGTGAAGGTTTCTGCATGGCGGCGGCAATCCTCGGGGTCGCGCGAGACGGCGGCCAGGCAGGCCGCGCGCAGGTCCCTGTCGAGGGCACCGACCTTGGGATCGGTCACCACGTCGAGTGGTCCGGGCACCGGGTAGCCCGCGACCGGCACGCCCGACGCCAGTGCCTCGACCATGACCAGCCCGAACGTGTCGGTGACGCTCGGAAAGACGAAGCAGTCCGCCTGTGCATAGCGATAGGAGAGTTCGTCGGTGTCCACCGAGCCGAAGAAGTGCGCGTTGGTGTAGCGGCGCTGCAGCGACTTGAGCTGCGGGCCGCCGCCCACCACCCACTTGGTGCCGGGGAGGTCGAGGTCGAGGAAGGCCTTGATGTTCTTCTCGATGGCGACGCGCCCGGTATAGAGCCAGATCGGTCGCGGTTCCTTGAACTGCTCGCGCGGCTGGGGCTTGAACGCGGTGATGTCGACGCCGCGCGACCAGGGCACGAGGTTCCTGAAGCCACGCTCGCTGAGTTCGTCGCGGATCGCCGGAGACACGACCAGCACGCCAGCCGACGGAGCGTGGAAGCGGCGCACCAGGGCGTAGCTCCACGAGAGCGGCACCCGGATGCGGGCTTGGACATATTCGGGGAAGCGCGTGTGATAGGCGGTGGTGAAAGGAATGCCGTTGCGGCGGCAGAAGCCCCGCGCCGCCCAGCCGAGCGGTCCCTCGGTGACGAGATGGATGGCATCGGGCGCAAACAGCTTCAGCATGTGGCTGAGCCGCGATGAGGGAAACAGCG
>CAIYWM010000276.1 GCA_903929895.1 uncultured Alphaproteobacteria bacterium | reverse complement strand
GGCGTAAATCCGCGCGACTGGCTGGTCGCGCGCAAGCGCGAGCGTTTCCGCAGCGCGCTGCGCGGCGGCGCCAGCGTGGCCGACGCGCTCTATGGTGCGGGCTACGGCTCGCCCAGCCGCGTCTACGAGAGCAGCGACAAGGCGCTCGGGATGACGCCGGCGACCTATGCGCGGGGCGGCGCGGGCGCCCAAATCGACTACACCATGGCCGACTCTGAGTATGGCCGCGTACTGGTGGCCGCGACACAGAAGGGCATCGCCGCGGTTTTCCTGGGCGATGACGACCGGGCGCTGGAGAAGAGCCTGAAGCAGGACTTTCCCGCGGCCGAAATCCAGCGCAACGACGCCGTGCTCGGCCCGCGCGTGAAAGCCGTGCTGTCGCGGCTCTACGGCCGCAAGCCCACGGCGCTCGATGCCCCCGACGTGCCGCTCGACATCGTCGGCACGGCTTTCCAGTGGAAGGTCTGGAAGGCACTGACAGAGATCCCGGCCGGCGAGACCCGCACCTATGGCGAGATCGCCCGCAGCATCGGCGAACCGAAGGCCGCGCGTGCGGTGGGGCGCGCCTGCGCGACCAACCAGGCCGCCGTGGTCATCCCCTGTCATCGCGCCGTCGGATCGAGCGGCGCGCTGACCGGCTATCGCTGGGGCGTGGCGCGCAAGGAACGGCTGCTGGCCGAGGAGCGCCGGCGCAGCAGCAGGTAGAAGGCGCCGGTGCCGCCGTGATGGGCGTGGGCGGCGCGGACCGCCCGCACCCGCTCGCGGTTGTCGCCGCGATTGAGCCAGCCCACGAACTCGCCGCGGATGCGACCGTCGATCGTGCGGCCGCCCTCTTCGCGCAGGCCCTTGCCGGTCACCACCAGCACCACGCGCAGATCCTGGGCGGAGGCCCTCTCCAGGAACCGGGTCACCGCCCGCTCCGCCGCCGCAAGCGTCATGCCGTGCAGGTCGATGCTCGCCTCGGGCACCAGCTTGCGCCGCGAGAGGGCGCGCGAAACGTCGCGGTCGAACTGCCGGCCGTCCGGTGACAGGTCGGGAGTACCGGGCCGGACGGGCAGCGGCCGAGGTTTTGCGACCGGGATCGTCGACGCGGTCGCCGCCGGCTTGCCCACCGGCGGCTTGGCCGTCGCCCTGGACCCCGACTTGGCTTCCACCGCCGGAACGCGCGACGCGGCCGCCCGCTTTCGCTTCAGCGGCTTCACGCCGGCCATCGCCGCGGCGAACAATTCGACGTCCTTCACCATGCCATTTCGTCTAGCCTTGGCCGTGAGGCGGGTCTACACAGCCCGCCATGGCGATAGCGCCCCCCACCCGGCCCAACGGCCCGCCGCAACCCGACCCTGATCTCCAGACAGGCCTGCAGTATCTGCGGGCAGGCTGGTACGATCGCGCCGAGCCGCTGTTCAAGAGCGCGCAATCCCGGTACGGCGACCGTCCCGACATTCTCCACTATCTCGCCGTCTGCCTGTCGCAGCGGGGCGCCGTGAAGGAAGCCGAGAAGCTGTGGCGCAAGGCCGTGGCGAAGGATCCGAACGAGCCGATGCTGCTCTACAATCTCGGTCTCGCCGCCCGTCGCCTCGGCAATCTCGACGAGGCGGCGCGCCGTTTCCGCGACACGGTCCGCCAGGCGCCCACCCATGTCGAGGCCCGTCTGGCGCTGGCCTCGGTCCACATGGACACCGGCCGCTTCGCCGCCGCCGAACGCGAACTGTCGGAATTTGTGGGCAACGTCGATCGCGCCATCCATGAACATCAGACCGAGGCGCTGAAGCCCCTGCAGGCGCGCGCCCGCAACATGATGGGTTATGCCCTCTATCGGCTGGGCCGGTATTCGGCCGCCATCGAGGTCTTCGACATGGCGCTGGAAGACGCCGGCGACAACGCCGAGCGCCGCGGCCAGATCCTGGGCGATCGCGCGCTCGCTCTGGCGGCCCTCGGCCACTATGACGAAGCCATCGCCGAGGCCGGCCGGGCCCTCGAACTGGCGCCGGCCAGCGCCACGTTGAACCATGCGCTGGGCTACGTGCTCTATTTCAGCGGCCGCCCGAGCGACGCCATTCCGATGATCGAGAAGGCGCTCGAGCTCGATCCGACCTTCGGCCAGGCGTACGGCACCCTGGCGCTGGCCCGGGCGGCAGCGGGCCAGACCGAACAGGCCGTCGGCATCCTCGAGAAGGTCCTGGAACGCAACCCGTTCGACCAGGAGGCCATCCTCCAGCTCTCCAACCTGCACATTCAGGCCGGGCGCTTCGAGCAGGCCAGCCGGGTCCTGGAGCCCTATCTGAGAGCCGTGTCCGGTGATTCCCGGGCGATGAACAACCAGGGGCTGGCGCTGCTCGGTCAGAAGCGCTTCGACGATGCGCGGCGAATCCTGAAGAAGGCCGCCAAGGTTTCACCCGACGAGCCCTTCGTGCAGACCAACTACGGGCGCGCCCTGATGGGCCTGGGGCGGGCCGCCGATGCGCGGCCGCACCATGAGCAGGCGCTGCGCGCCCTGCCGGACGATTCGCGGTTGCTGGCCCACTATGGCATCTGCCTCGCGGCGCTGGGCGAACTCGACAGAGCGCGCGAAACCCTGGACGCCGCCCTGGCGGCCGATCCGAACAACGAGGAAGCCCTGCTCGCGCGCGCCGGTCTCGACGCATGAGCAGCGGCGCCGATCGTCTGGCCGAGGTCACGGGCCACATCGCCGAGGCCGCGCGGGCATCGGGTCGGTCGCCGTCCGACGTCACTCTGGTTGCCGTCTCCAAGACCCATGGCGCCGACCGCGTCCGCGAACTGCTGGAGGTCGGCCACCGCGTGTTCGGCGAGAACCGCGTACAGGAAGCCGAGGGCAAGTTTCCCGAACTCAAGGCGGCCTGTCCCGATCTCGAACTGCACCTGATCGGTCCGCTCCAGACCAACAAGGCGCGCGATGCCGTGGCCCTGTTCGACGTCATCCAGTCGGTCGATCGCGACCGGCTCGCTGCCGCCCTGGCGAAGGAGATGGAGCGTCTGGGCCGTCGGCCCGCCTGCTACATCCAGGTCAATACCGGCGAGGAGCCGCAGAAGGCCGGGATTCTTCCGAAGGACGTCGACGCCTTCGTCGCGCTCTGCCGCGACCAGTACAAGCTGCCCGTCGTCGGCCTGATGTGCATCCCGCCGGTCGACGAGGAGCCGGCCCTGCATTTCGCGCTATTGGCCAAGATGGCGGCCCGCAACGGCCTGGCCAAACTCAGTATGGGCATGAGCGCCGACTATGAGACCGCGGTCCGGATGGGTGCCACCCATGTCCGGGTCGGCAGCGCCCTGTTCGGCAACCGCCCGCCGCTGCAGCCCCCTCAACCGAAGGCCGATGCCTGAACTGCCCGAGGTCGAGACCGTCCGGCGCGGGTTGATGCCGCGCCTGGTCGGCCGACGTGTCGTGCGGCTGCAGCAGCGCCGCCCCGACCTCAGGGTGCCCCTGCCGGCGAATTTCGCCGCCAGTGTCGAAGGCCGCGCGGTCACGGGCATCGACCGGCGGGCAAAGTATCTCCTGATCCGCCTCGACGACGGCCAGACCCTGATCGTCCATCTCGGCATGTCGGGCCGCATGACCCTGCATGATGCCGAGAGCGCCGCCAGCCATCCGCTCGGGCGGCATGACCATGTCGTGTTCGACATGGACGACGGCTGGCAGGTCCGTTTCAACGACGCCCGCCGCTTCGGGCTGATGGTGCTGGTGGCCGACGAGGCCGTCGCCCAGCACAAGTACTTCAAGAGCCTGGGCCCGGAGCCGCTGGACGACGCCTTTACCGGCGATGTGCTGGCCGCCCGCCTCGCCGGACGCCGGACGCCGATCAAGGCGGCACTGCTCGACCAGAAGACCCTGGTGGGCGTCGGCAACATCTATGCGTGCGAGGCGCTTTTCCTGGCCGGCATCTCGCCGCGCCGCTCCGCCCACACGGTCAAGGGGGAGCGCGCGGGTCGCCTCGTCGAGGCGATCAAGCGCGTGCTGAACCGTTCGATACAGGACGGCGGCTCGACCCTGCGCGACCATGTTCAGCCGGGCGGCGAACTCGGCTATTTCCAGACGCGCTTCAACGTCTACGACCGGGCCGGCATCGCCTGCCCCACCCGCGACTGCGGCCAGACGGTGCGCCGGCTCGTTCAGGCCGGGAGATCCACCTTCTACTGCGCCCGCTGCCAGCGCTGAGACACGACCCGAGGAGGAAAGAGCAAATGACCACGGCATACGAGAACATCCAGACCGAAACCAAGGGCCGGGTCGGGATCATCCGGCTGAACCGCCCGAAGGCCTTGAACGCGCTCTGCGCCGATCTGGTGCGCGAGCTCGGCCAGGCGCTCGATGCGTTCGAGGCGGATCCCGGCATCGGTTGCATGGTCCTCACGGGAAGCGACAAGGCGTTCGCGGCCGGGGCAGACATCAAGGAGATGAAGGACAAGACCTACCAGGACGTCTTCCTGCAGGACTTCATCACCGTCGGATGGGAGAAGGTGAGCCAGGTCCGCAAGCCGATCGTCGCCGCGGTGGCGGGATACGCCCTGGGCGGCGGCTGCGAGATGGCCATGATGTGCGACTTCATCATCGCTGCGGACAACGCCAAGTTCGGCCAGCCCGAGATCACGCTCGGCACCATCCCCGGGGCGGGCGGCACCCAGCGCCTGCCGCGCTTCGTCGGCAAGTCGAAGGCCATGGACATGGTCCTGACCGGGCGCATGATGGACGCCGCCGAAGCCGAGCGCTGCGGCCTGGTCAGCCGGGTCGTGCCGCTGGCCCAGCTCATGGACGACGCCATCGCCACCGCCGAGAAGATCGCCGGCATGTCGCTGCCCGCCACCATGGTCGCCAAGGAGGCGGTCAACCGGGCCTTCGAGACGACCCTTTCGGAGGGCATTCGTTTCGAGCGCAGGACCTTTCACGCAACTTTTGCCTTCGACGACCGGTCCGAGGGCATGGCCGCTTTCGCCGAGAAGCGTAAGCCGGGCTGGAAACACCGCTGATTTGGCGGATTTGGCGCGCTTGACCGGCCCCCAAGCGGCCCGTATAAGCGCGCCCTTCGAGCAACGAGGACTATTATGGCTAATCACAAGTCGGCCGAGAAGCGCGCCCGCCAGACCGAGCGCCGCACCGCCGTGAATACGGCGCGCCGCAGCCGCGTGCGCGGCTCGGTGAAGAAGGTCGAGGAGGCGATTGCGTCCGGCGACAAGAAGGCCGCCCAGGACGCGTTGCGTATGGCGCAGCCGGAGATCCAGCGCGGCGCCACCAAGCGCATCGTGACCAAGAACGCCGCTTCGCGCCGCGTGTCGCGCCTCTCGGCGCGCATCAAGGCGATGGCCTGACGCTTTCCGACATCCTGCTTCAGTGTTTGTGAACGCCGCTCCTTCGAGCGGCGTTTTCTTTTGTGGTGATGACGAAGCCGGGACTCTTTGACGAAAAAAATCTCGGCGATTTTCTTCAATGATCGTTTGGTCGTCGATTGGCCGACTGACATACGATTCGGAGTTATCGAACGAAGCGCGACGACAAGCGCTAGATGTTGAGAGCCGTCTCTCGAAGAACGACGCGCAAAATCGGTTCGTACAACTTGTCAATCGAGCAACGCCGCGAAGTGGCTGAATAGCGTGTGGTGTTCTGCATGTGATTCGTTTGCGCGCTTCGGAGAGTCTGGATAAGACTCACGACATCGCGACGGGGCGTGGGGCGCTTGGATCGCGAGCCAGATGGAGAAGAGGGGATTCCTCTCCATCGAAACGACGAACGAGGGAGACAGGTACACAACGCTTCGCAAGTTCGACGATCGATAAGAAGATGAAGCGTCCCATAAGCGACGCTCGCTGAAAATCCCTCGTTCCCTCTTGCCGTGTTGTGTGTCGCCTTCGTTTGCTGGCTCGCCTGACAACGCCTCGCTTCGACGAATGAAAGCGGGGGCCATGTCGAAAGACAACAAGATCGCAGACACATTCGAAGTGTCCCCCGCAGCCGGCTACGCCGGCGACGTCATTCCTGCGGTTGCCTGGAAGATCCTCGGTGAACTCAAGGACGCGATCCTGATCGACGTGCGCACGCGCGCCGAGTGGAACTATGTGGGCGTGCCCGACCTGGCCGGCCTCGACAAGAAGCCGGGCCTCGTCGAATGGCAGGTCTTCCCGAGCATGCAGGTCAATCCGGATTTCGTCGGCGCGCTTTCGGAGGCGCTGACGGACAAAGACGTCCCGCTGCTCTTTCTGTGTCGAAGTGGGGTGAGATCGGTCGCGGCGGCGAAAGCCATGGCCGCGGCCGGATACAGTACGTGTCTCAATGTAGCAGACGGCTTTGAAGGACCCCTCGATGCGCAGGGCAAGCGCGGCGCGACGAGGGGATGGAAGGCAGCGGGGCTTCCGTGGAGACAAACGTGAATCGAATTCAAACGCCGATCCAAGGCAATAACAACACTACATATGAAAACAACGAATTTGCGGGGGCATGCATGGATGAGGGGGCGGGCCGAAAGGATCTCGAAGCACATTGGGTGCGCGTCTGCGATCGGCTTCGCAAGGAGATTGGGGACAAGGCCTTCAAGACATGGTTCGGCGAGGTCGAGCTGGGTGAACTCAAGGCCGGCAAGCTGCGCCTCTATGCGCCGACGCGCTTCGTGCGCGACTGGGTCGGCCGCCACTATGGCGACCGCGTGCTCGCCTACTGGCAGTCGGTCAACACCGAGGTGAAGAACGTCGAGGTGAACCTCGTGCCGCCGCCGGCGCCGCGCCGGCCGAACGAGATCATCGCGATGCCGCCCGTGCCCTCGTCGCAGAGCCACCAGCCGCCGATGCCGCGCATGGGCCCCTCGATCGGCCGCGGCGCCGACGAGATCTCGCAGGCTCCGGAAGGACGCTACACCTTCGCGAACTTCGTCGTCGGCAAGCCCAACGAGTTCGCCTATGCGGCGGCGCGCAACATCTCCGAGCAGGACATGCCCCTGCCCGAGCGCAACCCGCTCTACATCTTCGGCGGGGTCGGCCTCGGCAAGACCCACCTGATGCATGCGATCTGGCATGTCATCCGCGAGCGCGATCCCAAGACCCGCGTTCTCTATCTGACGGCCGAAAGCTTCGTGAACCGCTTCATCCAGGCGCTGCGCACCAAGAACACCGGCCAGTTCAAGGAGCTGTTCCGCAACGTCGACGTGCTGATGGTCGACGACGTGCAGTTCATCTGCGGCAAGGAAGCGAGCCAGGACGAGTTCTTCTTCACGTTCAACTCGCTGGTCGAGCAGAACAAGCAGATCATCCTGTCCTCGGAGAAGCCGCCGAGCGAGCTGCAGGACATCGAGGAGCGCATGCGCTCGCGCCTGGGCAGCGGCCTCGTCGCGGACATCCATTCCTCGACCTACGAGCTGCGCCTGTCGATCCTGCAGACCAAGGCCGAAAATGCCCGCGTGCCGGTGCCGGTCAACGTGCTCGAGTTCCTCGCGCACAAGATCAGCACCAACATCCGCGAGCTCGAGGGCGCCCTGAACCGCGTCGTCGCGCACGGCCAGCTGATCGGCCGCGAGATCACCGTCGAGATGGCGCAGGACGTGCTGCACGACCTGCTGCGCCAGGCCGACCGCAAGGTCACGGTCGACGAGATCCAGCAGCGGGTCGCCGCCCACTACAACATCAAGCTCGCCGAGATGAGCTCGCCGCGGCGCGCCCGCTCGGTCGCCCGGCCCCGCCAGGTGGCGATGTACCTCGCCAAGCAGCTCACGACCCTCAGCCTGCCGCAGATCGGCAAGCGTTTCGGCAACCGCGACCACACGACGGTCATGCACGCCGTGCGCAAGATCGAGGAGCTCAAGGTCTCCGACCTGTCGATCGCCGAGGATGTCGAACTGCTCAAGCGGCAGTTGCAGGGCTGAGAACCACCGATACGCACTGTGAAAAGGGCCCCGCAAGGGGCCCTTTCTGCGTGGCGCCCACGCCTCTAAATGCCTCTAGAAACAGCGAAATTGCTTCCCGCGGGCGGTCGGCGTGATATACTTTTCAACCGTTCCTCCGGCACCTCTCGCGGCCCTTGGAACGGGCCATGAACTAGACCCAATCCGGCCCTGACTACGGCGACCAAAAACATGAAATTGACGATCGAACGGGCGGCCCTCCTGAAGGCCCTGGCCCATGTCCAGAGTGTCGTCGAGCGTCGGAATACGATCCCGATCCTGTCCAACGTGCTGATCAGCGCCCAGAAGGGCCGGCTGAGCCTCGCCGCGACCGACATGGACCTCGCCATCACCGAATCGGTGGAGGCCAGCGCCTCCAAGACCGGCTCGACCACGGCGCCGGCCCACACGCTGTACGAGATCGTCCGAAAGCTGCCCGATGGCGCCCAGGTCGAGCTGGAAGCGGCCTCGGACAACAGCAGCCTGGTCATCCGGGCCGGCCGCTCCCGCTTCACCCTGCAATGCCTGCCGCCGGCCGATTTCCCCGCCATGACCGAGGGCGACCTGCCGCACCGGTTCCAGCTCCCGGCGAGCGACCTCAAGGGCATCATCGACCGCACCCGGTTCGCGATCTCCAACGAGGAGACCCGCTACTACCTGAACGGCATCTATTTCCATGCCGCGACTGCAGGCGGCACCCAGGTGCTGCGCGGCGTGGCGACCGACGGTCATCGTCTCGCCCGGGTCGAGGTTCCGCTGCCCAAGGGCGCCGGCGAGATCCCCGGCGTGATCGTGCCGCGCAAGACCGTGGGCGAGGTCCGCAAGCTGCTCGACGAGGGCGACGGTACGGTCGACATCGAACTCAGCGACACCCGCATCCGCTTCTCCAGCGGCAACGTCACTCTGGTCAGCAAGCTGATCGACGGCACCTTCCCGGACTACGAGCGGGTCATCCCGACCGGCAACGACAAGGTCCTGAACGTGCCGTGCAAGGAATTCGCGCACGCCGTCGACCGCGTCTCGACGATCTCCACCGAGAAGTCGCGGGCCATCAAGCTGGCGGTCGCCAAGGGCATCGTCACGCTCTCGGCGACCAGCCCCGACGCCGGCAGCGCCAGCGAGGAGATCGAGGTCGAGTACAAGGATACGGCCCTCGAGATCGGCTTCAACTCGCGCTACCTGCTGGACATCACCGAACAGATCGCCGGCAGCGAGGCGCGCTTCCTGATGGCCGACGCCGGCTCGCCCACCCTGGTGCGTGACGGTGCCGACGAGAGCGCGCTCTACGTGCTCATGCCGATGCGGGTATGAACGCACAGGCCATCAGCACCCTCGCCTACTCTTCCGACGCCGTATCGGGCGCTGCGCCGGCCCTTCTCGCCGTGCGCCAGCTTCGCCTGACCGACTTCCGCAACTACCGCCAGCTTCGCCTCGAGTGCGGCCAGGAGCCGGTCGTGCTGGTCGGCGCCAACGGCGCGGGCAAGACCAACCTTCTGGAAGCCCTCTCCTTCCTGGCCCCCGGCCGCGGCCTGCGACGGGCACGGCTCGACGATGTCTGCCGCCGTGGCCGCGGCGACGAACCGTCGGCCGCCGGCTGGGCCGCCGCCGCGACGCTCGACACGCCCGAGGGCAGGCTGGCCATCGGCACCGGCCTCGAAGCCGGGCGCAGCGAGAGCAGCACGCCGCGCCGCGCCGTGCGAATCGACGGCCGGCCGATGCAGAGCCAGACCGCGCTGGGCCAGCACGTCGCCGCGGTATGGCTGACGCCGCAGCTCGACCGGCTGTTCCTCGACGGCGCAACCGAGCGGCGGCGCTTCCTCGACCGGCTGGTGACGGCGCTGCATCCCCAGCATGCCGGCGACGTCGCGGCCTACGAGAACGCGCAGCGCCAGCGCAGCCGGCTCCTCGGAGAAGGCAACCGCGACCCGCACTGGTTCACGGCGCTGGAAGACACGATGGCCCGCCACGGCGTCGCGCTGGCGGCGGCGCGCGCCGACACGGTGCAGCGTCTCGACGCCGCCGCGCGGCTGGGGGTCGGCCCCTTCCCCCGGGCTTCGCTCGCCATGGCGGGAGAGGTCGACGGCTGGATCGCCACCATGCCTGCAATCGACGTCGAGGACCGGCTGCGCCGCGAGTTGGCGTCCAGCCGCTTGCGCGACGGCGAAGCCGGCACCACGTCCTGCGGACCGCACCGCAGCGATCTCGCGGTGCGCCACCTCGATCTCGACCTGCCGGCGGCCGAGGGGTCGACCGGCCAGCAGAAGGCGGTCCTCGTCTCGATCGCGCTGGCGCATGCCCGGCTGGTGGCGCTGTCGCGCGGCCGGCCGCCACTGCTGCTGCTCGACGAGATCGCGGCCCATCTCGACGAGGAGCGCCGGCGGGCGCTGTTCGACGAGGTGGTGGCGCTCGGCGTCCAGAGTTGGATGACCGGCACCGATGCCCAACTCTTTGCGCCGCTCCGCGGCCGCGCGCAGATCCTGCGCGTGGCCGACGGATCAATCACGGCGGTCTGAACACCTTTCCGAAAGCCAGGACCATGAGCGACAACGACATCACGCCGGGCGCCGAGGACTACGGCGCCGATTCCATCCAGGTACTGCGCGGCCTCGAGGCCGTCCGCAAACGCCCGGGCATGTACATCGGCGACACCGATGACGGCACCGGCCTGCATCACATGGTCTATGAGATCGTCGACAATGCGATCGACGAGGCGCTGGCGGGCTACTGCGACAAGGTCGTCGTCATCCTGCACGGCGACGGCTCGGTCACGGTGCGCGACAACGGCCGCGGTGTGCCGACCGACATCCACAAGGAAGAGGGCATTTCGGCCGCCAACGTGATCTTCACGCAGCTCCATGCCGGCGGGAAGTTCGACCAGAATTCCTACAAGGTGTCGGGCGGCCTGCACGGCGTCGGCGCCGCGGTTGTGAACGCGCTGTCCCAGCGCCTCGACCTGCGCATCTGGCGCAACGGCAAGGAGCACCACATGATCTTCCGGCACGGCGAGCCGGAAGGCGACCTGAAGATCGTGGGCGAGGCCGACCAGGGCCAGCACGGAACGGAAGTGACCTTCCTGCCGTCGACCGGCACCTTCACCAAGACCGAGTTCGATTTCGCCACGCTCGAGCACCGGCTGCGCGAGCTGGCCTTCCTGAACTCCGGCGTGCGCGTCGTGCTGACCGACGAGCGGGCCGCCGAGCACAAGGTCTCCGAACTCTATTACGAAGGCGGCGTCGAGGCCTTTGCCAAGTATCTCGACCGCAACAAGTCGGTGCTGCACGACCCGCCGGTGTCGATCCGCGGTGAGAAGGAAGGGATCTCCGTCGAAGTCGCGATGCAGTGGAACGACAGCTATCACGAGACGATGCTGTGCTTCACCAACAACATCCCGCAGCGCGACGGCGGCACCCATCTCGCGGGCTTCCGCGGCGCGCTGACGCGAACGCTGAACAAGTACGCCGACGAGAGCGGCATTTCCAAGAAGGAGAAGGTCGGCCTCACCGGCGACGACATGCGCGAGGGCCTGACCTGCGTGCTGTCCGTGAAGGTGCCCGACCCGAAGTTCTCCTCGCAGACCAAGGACAAGCTGGTCTCCTCGGAAGTACGCCCGGTCGTCGAGTCCGTCGTCGCCGACAAGTTCGGCCAGTGGCTGGAAGAGCATCCCGCCGAGACACGCAAGATTCTCACCAAGGTCGTCGAGGCCGCCGCCGCCCGCGAGGCCGCGAAGAAGGCCCGCGAACTCACCCGCCGCAAGGGCGCGCTCGACGTGAGCTCGCTGCCCGGCAAGCTCGCCGACTGCCAGGAACGCGATCCGGCGCTCTCGGAGCTCTTCATCGTCGAGGGCGATTCGGCCGGCGGCTCGGCCAAGCAGGGCAGGGACCGTCGCTCGCAGGCGATCCTGCCGCTGAAGGGCAAGATCCTCAACGTCGAGCGCGCGCGCTTCGACAAGATG
>CAIYWM010000275.1 GCA_903929895.1 uncultured Alphaproteobacteria bacterium | reverse complement strand
TTGTTGGTCAGCGTAATGTCGAGGTTCTGCGGATCGGCGATCTCGTCGGCGGTCACGATGCAGGGGCCGATCGGCGCGAAGGTGTCGCGCGACTTCATCTGGAAGAAGACGTTGCCCGGCGGCGGCAGGCCGCGGGCCGAACCGTCGATGAAGCAGGTGTAGCCGAAGATATGCTTGAAGGCGTCGGCCGGCGCGACACGCGTCGCACGCTTGCCGATGACCAGCGCCATCTCCGCCTCGCCCTCGAAGATCGTGGCCGGCGCGTCGGGCAGCACCATCGTGTCGCCGGCGCCGATCACCGCGGTCGCCGCCTTGTGGAAGGCGTTGATCGCCGGCTTCTCCGGCAGCGTGCCGTCTTCCATGTAGTTCACCGCCATGCAGACGATGTTGCCGGGCTTCGGCACCGGCGGACGCAGCTTCACGCCCGACACGGGCACGCCCTTGCCGTCGGCGGCGGCCTTCTCGACCTTGGCCTTGTAGGCATCCCACTTGGCGATGAGGCCGGTCATCAGGTCCCGCGCATCGAGATGCGGGATATCCTTCACGGCATCCGTCACGTCGACCACCTGGTCGCCCTTGATGACGCCCAGGCGGTAGTCATTGAAATAGCAAAGCTTCACGTCTTCTCTCCCTCTCGGTTTGTCCCTTGTAACCCCATTGTCCGCAGCGCGTCGCGGGAATTGGACGCCGGTCGCACGGACATGGTTTCTCTCCTTTTCAGGACTGGATGATGCGGCTAGCGTTCCTCCAAAGAACGGAGGAAACAATGGCCGTAATCAAGGCTGCGGAATTTGCCTGGCCCCGGATGGAGGCGCCCGACCTCGACCAGATGGAGGAGTTCCTTACCCATTTCGGCCTCGTCCGTGCCGAGCGTACGCCCACGGCGCTCTACATGCGCGGAACCGACGATCACCCTCACCTGCATGTCACGCACAAGGGGGGCACGAAGTTTATCGGCTTCGCCTACCACGCCGCCGACGAGGATGACCTGAAGCGCCTCGCCAGGCTGCCCGGCGCCTCGGGAATCGAGACGCTGGACGAGCCGGGCGGCGGCAAGCGCGTGCGCCTGACCGAGCCCAACGGGTACCAGATCGAAGTCGTGTCGGGCCAGAAGCGAGTCGAGCCGATCAAGGTCGCGCGCGACGAGCACAACACCGCCCGCGAACCCGGCCGCCGCGTCGGACGGGTGATGCGGCTCGGCAAGTCGCCCACATCGATCCAGCGCATCGGCCATGGGGTGCTTTCGTCGCCCCAGGTCACGGAGACCGTGGCCTGGTTTCGAGAGACGCTGGGCATGATCCGCTCCGACGACGTCTATGTCGGCGAAAAGGACAACATCATCGGTTCGTTCAATCGCCTCGACCGCGGCGACGCCTATGTCGATCACCACGTCTTCTTCTGCAACCACAACCCGAAGGCCGGCCTGAACCACGTCTCCTACGAGGTGCAGGACATCGACTGCGTCTTCCAGGATCACGAGTACATCAAGCGGCTGGGCAAGTACGACCATATGTGGGGCATCGGTCGCCACCTGCTGGGCAGCCAGGTCTACGACTACTGGTGCGATCCCTGGGGCCGCGTGCACGAGCGCTGGGCCGACACCGACCGGCTGAACGCGGCCAATGGCGGCAATCTCGTCAGCGCCGAGGAAGGCTTCCAGTCGCAATGGGGCGACCGGCCGCCGGAGCGTTTCCTGGGTCACGCCAGCCCCTAGGATCGCTACTTGGTCTTGAACTTGTCGGGCAGGCGCTCCTCGTTGCCGAGCGCCACCTTGCGCACGCCCTCGCTGTCGGGGCTGGGCGGGAAGCCCTCGGAGGCGCGCGGCGCCGGCGTCTCGACGACCGTGTTGGACAGGCGGCCGACGCCGGTAACCTCGATGTCGATCGTGTCCCCGGCCTCCAGCGGGCGGGAGTTGGCGGGCGTGCCGGTCAGCAGGATGTCGCCCGGCAGAAAGGTGATGTGGCGGGCGAGATCGGCGATCAGGTAACCGCAGTCGAAGATCTGCTCGCTGACCGCGCCCTCCTGGACCATCTTCCCGTTCTTGTAGCTGCGCAGCGTCGACTGTCGAACGTCAACGCCCGAGACCAGACCCGGCCCGATCGGGCAGAACCCGTCCATGCCCTTCACGCGCAGCATCGAGCCCCCGTCGGTGTCACGGAAGTCGTGGCAGCCGAAATCGTTGGCCGGCGCGAAGCCCGCGATACAGTCCCAGGCCTCCTCGCGGGTCACGTTCTTGGTGACCTTGGAGAAAACGACGGCCATCTCGCCTTCGTAGTTCACGTACTTGTGGCCCTTGGGCTTCACCAGCTCGCCCTTGTGGGCATTGAGCGCGGTCAGCGGCTTCTGGAAATAGGTCGGCGTCTTGGGCGGCACGTGCGTGTTGTTGAACTCGTAGTAGCGCGAGATGTAGTTCACGTGGACGCACAGGATCTTGGTCGGATTGCAGGGCGGCAGGTGCACGACATCCTTCTCGTCGGCGGTGCGCCCGTCGGCGAAGACGATCTTGCCGTCCTTGAATTCCACCCAATAGGCGCTGCCATCCTTCATCACGTGGCGGATTTCCTTGCGCGGTCCCTCGAGTACGCTCATCTCAACAACTCCCCTCACTGAAGATCGAACCAGACATGCACGTTGCCGGTGCCGGCCGCGTTCTCGTATTCCGAGAGCTGCGTGCCGCGGGCACGGCAATCCCTGCCGCCCAGCGCCCCCATCATCTGCGCGTAGTGCGCGCCGCGACCTTCGTACTTGGCTGCTTCCAGCTCCGGGAATCGGTCGAGCACCGTGTCGTGCCGCCCCTGCTTCCACAACTCCAGCACCTCCATGTCGAGCGCACGGCTTTCCGGCTCCGACACGTTGTCGGGATGCCAGACGCGCGGATCCGGTGGCACATGGTCGAGGTCGTAGAACTTGTGGCTCATCGCCCCAGAGGCCAGCAGGACGACGCGAGCGTCGGAACGCCGGATCGCTTCGCCGACGACCTCGCCCATCTGCAGGAAATGCTTGAGCCTCGCGGTCTGGCAGGTGCCGACGCTCAGCACCTTCTCGCCACGGCCCAGATAGTGGATCACGTTGAGCGTCGGGTAGTGCAGCGGCAACGTCTCCTCGACGACGTTGCGCGCCGCGACCTTTTTCTCCTGCGCCACCTTCTCGACTTCCGCCGCCAGCGCGGGAGCGCCGGCATGATCATAGGGAAACCGGGTCATCGAGAAGGGTAGTTCGTCCGACGTGAACAGACCCTTGTAGTGCGCCGCGCCCGCCACGAGATGCAGCGAGGTGGTGAGCCAGTGCGTGTCGAACAACACGAAGGTGTCGGGCTTGACCTGGTCGATCCTCGCGCGCACGCGCTCGAAGCCCTCGACAAGGTCGGAATCGCGGCCATTGCCGCGCTGGACCCGAATCTCCTTCGGCTGCACCAGGCCCGGATGGTGCGAGACGATGGCCGCGCCGACGATCTGGCCCATGATTCTAGACCCCCTTCGCCGCCTGGATGGCGCGCCAGACATTCTCCGCCGTGGCCGGCATGACCATGTCCCGCACGCCAAGCGGCGCCAGCGCGTCGATCACCGCGTTCATGACCACGGGCATGGCGCCCACGGTCCCCGCCTCACCCGCCCCCTTGGCGCCCAGCGGATTGTACTTGGTCGGCACGGGGTTCGACTTCACCTCCATGCTGCACATCATGTCGGCCCGCGGCATGGTGTAGTCGAGGAAGCTCGCTGTCAGGAGCTGGCCGCTCTCGCGGTCCCAGATCACCTGCTCACCCAGGATCTGGCCCACGCCCTGCGCGACGCCGCCATGGATCTGCCCCTTGAGGCCGATCGGGTTCATCACCGTGCCTACATCGTCGACCACGGCGTAGCGATCGAGCTTCACTTCGCCTGTCTCCGGATCGACCTCGACCTCGCAGATGTGGCAGCCGTTGGGATAGGTGTCTTTCTCACCGAGATAGGTGGCGTTCTCGTAGAGACCGCCCTCGAAGCCGGTCTTGGGCCACTTGGTGGGATTGAACGCCGCCATGGCGACAGCCTTCAGCGACACCGTCCTGTCGGTACCCGCCACCTTGAAGATGCCGTCGGCAAACTCGATGTCCTGCTCGCCCGCCTCGAGAAGATGGCCGGCCAGCCGCTTGCCTTTCGCGATCACCTTCTCGGCCGCCATGAACAGCGCCGAGCCGCCCAGCACCGTCGAGCGCGAGCCGTTGGTGCCCATGCCGAACGCGACGCGGTCGGTGTCGCCGTCGATGAACTGCACATCGTGGGGATCGATACCCAGCCGCTCGTTCAGTATCTGCTTGAACATGGTCTCGTGACCCTGCCCCTGCGCCTTGGTGCCCATCAGCAGCGCCGCCGTGCCCGCCGGATTGAAGCGGATCTCGGCATATTCGGGCTGGGCCGTGCCAGCTGCCTGCTCGATGGCGTTGATGATGCCGAGCCCGCGCAGCTTGCCGCGCTTCTTCGACTCCTCGGCGCGCGCCGCATAGCCCGCCACGTCGGCGAGCTTCAGCGCCATGTCCATGTTCTTCTCGAACTCGCCGCAGTCGTAGTACGGCCCGACCGGGCTCTGGTACGGCAGGGCCGCTTCGGACAGCATGTTCTTGCGCCGCAGCTCGAGCCGATCGACACCCAGCTCGCGCGCCGCATCGTCGATCAGCCGCTCGATCAGGTAGATCGCCTCCGGCCGCCCGGCACCGCGATAGGGCGCCGTCGGATTGGTGTTGGACAGCACGCCCACCACGTTGATGTAGGCCTTGGGAATCAGGTAGACGCCCAGCACCGTGCCGATCATGCCGAAGGGCGACAGCAAGTTGCGATCGGATCCGACATAGGCGCCGATATTCGCCAGCATGTTGAGGCGCAACGCCACGAACCTGTTGTCGGCGTCGAGCGCCAGCTCGATCTCGCCGACATTGTCGCGGCCATGCTCGTCGGCCATCACCGCCTCGGAACGTTCGCAGCACCACTTGACCGGCCGCAGCAGCTTGCGGGCGGCCCACAGGGTCAGCCGGTGCTCGACATACTGCCAGCCCTTGGTACCGAAGCCGCCGCCGACATCGCCCGTGATCACCCGCATCTTGCTTTCGGGCACCTTGAACACGTTCTGCGCCAGCATGTTGCGCACGCGGTGGGGATACTGCACGTCCGCATAGAGCGTCATGCGATCCTCGCCCTGGTCGTAGACGCCCAGGGTACCGCGCGGCTCCATGTACTGGGCATGCACGCGCGTGATGACGTAGCGGCGCTTGATGACCTTCGCGGCGCCCTTGATCGCCTCCTCGGTCGCGGCCTTGTTTCCGCGCTCGATGAAGTTGGAGATGTTGTCGGGGCAATCGTCCCAAACGGCAGGCGCGCCGGGCTTCACCGTGTCCTCGGTGAGCGTCACCGACGGGATCGGCTCGTAGTCGATCTCGACCAGCTCGGCCGCGTCCTTGGCCTGGGCCAGCGTATCTGCGACTACCATCGCCACCGGATCGCCGACATAGCGCACGCGATCGACGACCAGCGCCGGCCGCTGCGGCGCGAACATCGGCTTACCGTCGGGCCGCTTCCGCGGCATGTTGGCCTTGGGCATGCCCAGCCCGTCGGCCACCACGTCGTGGCCGGTGAGGACCGCTGCCACGCCCGGCGCCCCGGACGCGGCCTTGGTGTCGATCGACCGGATCTTCGCGTGAGCGTGCGGGGAGCGCACGAATACGGCGTAGGCCTGTCCCGGAAGGTTCACATCATTGACGAAGCGGCCCTGCCCGCGCAGCAGGCGCGGGTCCTCGAAACGCAAAACCGGCTGGCCGATTCCATACTTGCTCATGAAGCTCTCTCCCGCGAACGCTCGAACTGATTCTACGACTGACTGACGACGTGGGCGAGCGGCCGCCAGCGCGCCATGTCGGCTTCCACGCGTGCCCGAAACTCGGCCGGACTGGTGACGCGCGTGTCGTTGCCCAACTCTTCCAGCTTGGCCCTCACCTCGGGCCGCGCCATCGCCTGCTTGAACGCCTCGTAGAGGCGGTCACGGATGGCGGGTGGCAGGCCGGCCGGGGCGGTGAAGCCCAGCCAGGACACGACATCGTAGTCCGGCACGAGCGTTTCGGCGATCGTCGGCACATCCTTGAAGCCCGGATGCCGCTCCTTGGAGGTGACCGCGAGCGCGCGCAGCTTGTCGGTCTTCATCAGCGGCTGCGCACTCGAGAAAGTCGCGACATGCATGTCGAGCCGGCCGCCGACCAGGTCGTTGTACGGCGCTCCCATGCCGCCCTTGTACGGAACGTGGACCATCTTGGTCCCCGTCTTCTCCAGGATGAGCTCCATCGCCATGTGCAGCGTCGAGCCGACCCCCGATGTCCCGTAGGTGATCTTGCCCGGCTCCTTCTTCGCTTCGTCGAAGTAGGCCTGCACCGTCTTGAAGCGCGAGTCCGGCGCCACCGTGAGCACGAAGGGAAAGCGCGTGACGATCGAAATGAAGTCGAAATCCTTGAGGAGATCGTAGGTCAGGCTCCGGTCTGTCGCCGACACGACGGCCTGCCCGCCCGTCATCAGGTAGAGCGTGTAGCCGTCGGGCTTCATGCGCGCGATCTGGCTGGCCGCCAGCCGCTCCGCCGCACCGGGCCGCGGCTCGATGACGATCTGCTGCCCGAGGATCTCGGTCAGCGGCACGCTGAGATGACGGGCGATCGTGTCAGGGTTGGAGCCGGCTTCGTAGCCGTGCATCACGCGAATCGTCTGCGACGGATAGGCCTGCGCACGCGCAATGGCGGGTGCGCCGACCGCCGCCGCCGCGGCAGACATCAGCAAAGTCCTGCGTCTCATGTTTCCTCCTCCTGTTCTTCATTGTTCGGGCCGCTGTTATCCCAGCGGTCCCATGAACGTCTGATCGGCGTAGGTGTCCGACATCGGCTCGATCGCCTCGGGCCAGTCCTTGCCGACCTTGCGGCGAAGCTCGGCCGGGCGCGGTTTGCCGTCCCAGCCGATGCGTTCCATGTAGTAGTGCAGCATCAGGCAGTGTCCGGCCGGATCGAGGATGTGCGCGGCATAGTCGACGCCAGGGTAGAGTTCCGGCGGGATGGCGTCGGTGAACGGCACGCCCTGCTTCTTCAGGAAGTGCACCGCGTCGCGAAGCTGCTGGTAGCTGCCGACCTCGACGCCCATCGAGGCGCAGCTCGTGTCGGGGTTCAGCCCCAGCTCGCTGCGCAGCGCCTTGGGGAACAGCGACAGGGAATGGTGCTCGCTGCCGTTGCGCAGGAAGACGCAGCGATGGCCTTTCCAGGTCACGGTCTCCGTGCGGATGAAGCCCATCGTCTGCGTGTAGAAGGCTTCCGAGGCGCCGACGTCCGTCACGAACAGGCTCATCGGCCCGATATTGGTGACCTTGAACGGCCGTGGCAGCCGCGTGCCGGCAACGATGTATTCTTCGCCGGTGCGATCCTGGATGACGTTGCCGGCATTGATGTCGACACCCTTTGCAATGGCGTCGCGCACCTCCTGCTCCTCGGAGATCTGCGGCAGTTCCGGCGTCTCGCGGAAGGCACGGTAGTACATCGATTCCGGCTTGGACCGGCCATCCCAGCCGATCTGCTCCATGCCGTAGTAGAGTTCCACCGTGTGCCCGTCGGGATCGCGAATGTAGGTGTGCCAGTTGCTGCCCGGCATGTCGCGGCCGACCCGGCGGATCTCAACGTCCCGATCGCGGAAATAGTCGGCGGCGGCGAAGACCTCGTCCATCGTGCCGACCTGCCAGGTGATCTGGTTGACCGTGACGTCACGCGAGACGGCGTCGTCGCCGAAGATCGCGCCCAGCGACTTGTGCGCCAGCAGGAAGGCGTGATGATCCGAATTGTGGCTCATGAAGACGATGCGCGGGTCCTGCAGCCGCTTCGCCATCTCCTCGCGGCCCGGCACCTTGGAGAAATCGCGCGTGTCGGTGACGCGGAAGCCCAGGAGGCGGGCATAGAAATCGAGCCCCTTGTCCATGTCGGCGACGTTGAAGCCGAAATGGCCGAGCCGGCGGATCTTGAACGGCCGCGGATAGCGCACGCCGCCGACGTCGTAGGTTGTTGGCTTCTGAATCGTGTCCATGGTTGCCTCTCTAGCTCTTGCGGTGCTTCCCGGGCTTCAGCACCCGGGCGTTGCCGCGGATCAGTCCCGGCACGTCGGTGACCGCCTGTTCGACGGTGGTACGGATGTGCTGCTCCAGCAGGGAGCAGGCGAGATCGGAGTCGCGCGCCAGCACGGCGTCACGAATCTCGATATGTTCGTTCCGGCGGTGCAGCCGGCTGTGGATCATGGTCAGCCAGTGGTAGCGGCGGGCCTGGTCGAACAGCTCGCTGCGGAAATGCAGCGACCAGGGCGACCGGCAGGTCGCCACCAGCGCGTCGTGATAGCGCTTGTGGCGCTTGCCCCACTCCTGCTTCACCGAAAGCGCATCGTCCTGCTTGGGTGCGGCGAGTTTGCTCAACAGGAAGTACGAGCTGACGATCTCGGCTTCCCAGGCATCCGTGCCGTGCCGGATCGCGTCGGCCAGCGTCTTGGTCTCGAGATAGACCCGCAGTTCGGAGAGATCGAGGAAGTCGGCCAGCGAGATCGGCGAAACCTGGAACCCGCGTCCCGCTTCGGTTCGGGCGAGCCCTTCCGACACGAGATGCGACAGGGCTTCGCGCAGGGTGCCGACGCTGGTGTCATAGCGCTGGCGCAACTCGCCGAATTTGAGCTTCTGGTCGGGCTTCAGGACGCAGCACAGGATGTCCTCGCGCATCTTGCGCAGGACGTCGAAGGTGGCAGCGTCCTCACGGCTGACATCCTGCGGCGCGGTGGTCGCCGCCAGGTTCTCGTTGGCGCCCTCGAACGGAGCGGCGGGCAGAACTTTGGCCATGAAGGCTCCTCAAACTCCCAGATAGGCTTCGCGGATGTGCGGCTGCTTCAATAGCTCGTCCGGCAGCCCGGTGGCCACGATGCGCCCCTGCTCCAGCACATAGGCGCGGTCGGCGACGCCCAGCGCCTTCAGAACGTTCTGCTCGACCAGCAGCACGGCGGCGCCCTCGTCGCGTACGCGGACGATGATGTCGAACATGTCGTCGACGATGGTGGGCGCAAGGCCGAGCGACGGTTCGTCGAACAGGACGATGCGGGGCTGCGCCATGAGGGCCCGGCCGATCGCCACCATCTGCTGCTGGCCCCCGGACAGCTCTCCGGCCAGCTGATTGCGCTTCTGGCGCAGGATCGGGAACAGGTCGTAGACGCGCTCCAGCGACTGCACCCGCGCCGCCCGTGGCCCCGGCAGATAGCAGCCCAGTTCGAGATTTTCCTCGACCGTCATCTTGGTGAACAGCCGCCGCCCCTCGGGGACCAGCGCGATGCCGTGGCCGCAATAGCCGTGGGCCCGCACGCGTTTCATGTCGGCGCCGTCGAAACGCAGCTCGCCCTGCCGGTAGCGCAGCATGCCGGCGATGGCGTTGATCAAGGTCGTCTTGCCGGCGCCGTTGGGGCCGATCACCGAGACGATCTCGCCGGCATCGACGTCGAGCGAAACGTCCCATACCGCCGGAGCGTCGCCGTAGCCGACATGGAGGTTGCGGACTTCAAGCAGCATAGGCTTTGCCGAGATAGATGCTGACGACGCGCGGATCGCGCATGACCTCGCGCGGGGCACCCAGCGCGAAGAGCTTGCCTTCGTTCAGGACGGCCACCCGGTCGGACAGCTCGACCACCGCCCTCATGAGATGCTCGACGAACACGATGGTGGCGCCCTGCGCGCGGATGGCCCGCACCAGCCGGATGGCATTGTCGACCTCGGCCGGATTGAGGCCCGAGAGGACCTCGTCGAGAAGCAGCAGTTTGGGCTTGGCCGCCAGCGCGCGCGCCAGTTCCAGGAACTTGCGCTCGTGCAGGTTCAGCTCGGCCGGCAGCGCCTCTTCCTTGCCGGCCAGCCCGGTGAAGCCGATCCAGTGCAATGCTTCATCTCTGATCTCGGAGGCGTTGCGCGGCGGCCCGCCGAAGGTGGCGGCCATCGCCACGTTGTCGAACACACTCATGTTCGCGAACGGTCGCGGGATCTGGTAGGTCCGCGCCACGCCGCGGCGGGCGATCTCGTGCGCCGGCAGGTGGCCGATCTCCGCGCCGTCCACCGTGATCGTGCCGCCGCTGAGCGGATAGAAGCCCGAGATGACGTTGATCAGAGTCGTCTTGCCGGAACCGTTCGGCCCGACCAGCCCGAGGATTTCCCCCTCGCGAACGTCGAGATCAACGCCCGCCAGCGCCTGCAGGCCGCCGAACCGCTTGGCCGCTCCCCTCGCCTCGAGGATGTTGCGCGTGCCGATCTGGGGCGGCGTCGCGGGTACGACCGGCACGACGGCGGCATGTGGTTTCGCCTCGACCGGCCGGCGCCGCTTCAGCCACGCCTTGATCGCCGGCACGATGCCGTCCGGCAGCCACAGGATCGCGAGGATCAGGATCAGGCCGACCACGGCGCGACCGACCATCGCCTCGCCGCCGCTGATGAAGGCGTAGAGCAGGGTCGTGATGATCGTCGCCCCGACGGCGGGGCCGAACCAGTTGCGCGAGCCGCCCAGCACGCTCATCAGCACCACGTAAAGCGGTACGGTGAGTTCGAAGGTGCCGGCGACCGTGAGGAAGCCGACATACATCGCATGGATGCCGCCCACCGCGCCGGCGATGCCGGACGACAGGGCAAAAGCAATCAGCTTGTAGCGGAAGGTCGGAACGCCCTTGGCTTCGGCCACGTCCTCGTCGTCGTGGATGGCGAACAGGCCGAGGCCGAGACGTGAGTGAGCTACCCACCAGGCGATGCCGAGCGTGAGCACGCACATCGCAAAGCCCAGCACGTAGATCGTGCTGGTCTGGGTCGGCATCAGATTCGGCATCGGCACGGCGCTCATGAACACGCCCGCGCCGCCGTCGATCGGCGTGTTGAGGATGATCGTGGCGACCACGAAGGTGACCGCGAGCGTCAGCAACGCGAACAGCTCGCCCCGCAGCCGCTTCATCCGGAACACCACCGCGCCGATGCCGACGCCCAACAGGGCCGCCATCGCCGCGGCGATCGGCACGGTCAGGAGGAATGGCACGTCTGCCTTGGTCGTCAGCGTCGCGGTCGTGTACATGCCGACACCGAAGAAGGCGGCATGCCCCAGGCTGAAATAGCCCGCGAAGCCCGAGAGCAGCGCCCAGCTCGTCGACAGCGAGATCCAGAAGAAGACGAGATAGAAGAACGAATCGTAGAAGGCCGGCAGCCCCGCCGTCGGCAGGATCGCGAAGATGGCGATGCCGAGGACCGCCGCGACCTTGGGAATCTTATGTCCGGCCGTCATGACCACTCCGGATCCCAGAGCAGGATGGCGATGAGCACGGAGAACGAGACGACCGGCGCCCAGGCCGGACTTATGATCGCCATGGCGATCGACTCGCTGGCGCCGATCAGCATGCCCGCCGCCAGAGCGCCCAGCGGATTGCCGAGACGGCCGATGATGACCACCGCGAAGACGACACCCAGCCAGGCCCAGATCTGCGCGGGCGCCAGCGTGGCAATCAGGGCGATGAAGGTGCCGGCGACACCGGCGTACGCGGCCCCGACACCTGAAAGAAGATAGGCGAGCTTCCGGTGGTCGACGCCGTAAGCCGCGGCGATGTCGGCATCCTCCGCGCTCGCCCGCAACGCCTTGCCGACATAGGTCTTGCGCAGCCAAAGCCACGTGCCCCACGCCAGCACACCTGCCACGATGCACAGGATCAGCTCGAGCACCGGGATATAGAAGGGTCCCGCCTTAATCGACCAGGTCGCATAGTGCGTCTCGAAGCGGCGATAGTCCGCCGTCCAGTAGAGCTGGATGCCGACTTCGAGCATGACGGCGAAACTGAAGGTGATCAGCAGCGAGCCCAGCTCGTTCACCTTGAAGCGGACGAACACCCAGTGCTGCGCCAGGCCGATGGCGAACATCGCCGGCACGATGACCATCACCGACCACCACGGGGCGACGTGATAGGTCGTACCGAGTTCGTAGGTCAGGTAGGCCGCGAGGAAGGCCAGCGCGAAATGGCTGAGATTGACTAGTCGCAACAGGCCCCAGCTCAGGCTGAGGCCCAGCGCCAGCAAACCGTACATTCCGCCGGCCAGGACGCCCGAGATCAGCGCCTGGCCGAGAAGCGTAGCACTTGGCATCGGTCGCTACGGCAGCAGCTTCACGCCGGGCGCCGCGAACTCCCGCGGCCAGACGACCTTCCACTCCTTGTTCTGCACCTGGCGGATGAGCTGCGCCGGAGCACCGTGATTGTAGAGGCCGTCGAACTTCAGCGGCCCGTAGATCGTGTTGACGACGTTCTTCTTCAGGAAGGCCGCGATCTGCTTGTCCTCGAGGCTCTTGGCGCCGTTGACCCCTTGCTCGAGGATCTGCCACTCCGAGACCATGCCGGCGGCCTGCGCATCGATCAGCGGATAGGGCAGATTGGCCTTGGTGGCGCGCTCCTTGTAGGCCTCGGCGATCTTTCGGACGCCGGGCCGGCTCATGAACGGCTCGTCCGGCTCGAGGAAAGTCGAGGACCAGGCGAGATTGCCGTCGGGCGACAGCGCCAGCGGCCCCGGCGCGGGATAGAGATGGAAGCTGCTCTTCGGCGCGTAGTCGAGCTTGCGCAGCGCTTCGAGGATCTGGTTGCTCTCCAGGCCCAGGGAGCCGACCCACAGGAAGTCGGCGTTGGCTTCCTTCACGCGCGCGGCGATGGCGCCGAAGTCGCGGTTGCCCGCCTCATACTCAAGAAAGAGCGGCACCTTCACGCCGCGCTTCTCGGCCTCGACCTTCATACCCTGCGCCATGAACTGCGCCGACGGGAACTTGCTGGTCAGGACGACCATGCTCTTGGGCGGCGTCGGCAGGCTGGCCATCGCGTCCAGGATCACGTTGGGATAGGTCTTGTCCGGCTCAGGCCCGAACGGCGTCGCCGGAAAGGCCATGTCGTAGGTCTGCAGCTTGGGGATGCCCATGCTGCTCTGGATGATCACCTTGCCGTAGCGCTGGGCGACGCCCATCGCCGCCAGGATCGGTGCCGTCGCATAGGGGCCCTGGATCAGGTCGACCTTGTCGACGGTGATCAGCTTCTCGTAGAGGCTGCGCGCCACGTCCGGCTTGGACTGGTCGTCGAGCAGCACATACTCGACGGGCCTGCCGAGGAAGCCGTCGCGGCTGTTGATCTCCTCGACCATGATCTCCGAGGCGATCTTGTGGATGACCGCGGTCTGCGCGAGGAACCCGGTCAGCGAGAGCGTGCCGCCGACGCGCACCGGCTTTCCCGAAGGCGCCGCGCGCCCGATCGCCGGCGCCGCCAGCGTTGCCGTCGAACCCAACAATCCAGCCAAGACATGGCGACGCCGCCATGAGCCCACCCGCTCGCGCATCTGCTTCCTCCGTCGACGTGTATTTGATTTGAACGTCGTTGGACCGGATCGTGGCGGATCGATCCTCGTAAGTAAATCGGATTTTCGAAACTTTCGAAAATATTGAACTATCTCATTCTGCGGGATTCGACGTGTCTCCGAAAACGCAGACGCAGCGGTTCTTTCGGCTTATTCTCCGCCCGGGTTCGCAACGGAGAAGTCCCAATGAAGAGCTACAAGGTCGTCGAGTTCGGCCAGCCCCTGCAGAAGATCGAAGAAAGCAATCCCGCGCCCCAGGGCGCCGCGGTGCTGGTCAAGGTCACGGCCGCCGGCGTCTGCCACAGCGACGTGCACCTGTGGGAAGGCTTCTTCGACATGGGCGGCGGCAACAAGGTGTCGACGCAGAAGACGATGAACCCGCCGCGCACCATGGGCCACGAGATCGTGGGCGAGGTCGTGGCGCTGGGTCCCGACGCCAAGGGCGCCAAGGTCGGCGACAAGGCCGTGGTCTATCCGTGGATCGGCTGCGGCACCTGCTGGTACTGCGCTAACGGCCGCGAGCATCTCTGCCCGACGCCGCGTGCGCTCGGCGTCAACAATGACGGCGGCTATGCCGACCATGTCCTCGTCCCCGACGCGAAGTACCTCTACCCCTATGGCGACATCCCGACCGAGCTGGCCTGCCTCTATGCCTGCTCCGGCATCACCGCCTTCAGCGCAGTCAAGAAGGCGGTCGGCGAGGATGCCGGCAAGCCTATCCTGGTGATCGGCGCCGGCGGTGTTGGCCTGATGGGCGTGAAGTTCGCGCAGTCGGTGCTGGGCCACGCGCCCATCGTGGCCGACATCGACGAAAACAAGCGCAAGCTCGCGCTCGACAACGGCGCCGTCGCCGCCATCGATCCGCGCGACAAGGATGCCCGCAAGAAGGTCTTCGAACTGACCGGCGGAACCGGCGTGGGCGCGGCCATCGACTTCGTCGGCGCCGAGAGCACTGCCCAGTTCGGCGTCAAGGCGCTGGCCCGCGGCGGCCGGCTGGTCGTCGTCGGCCTGTTCGGCGGTACTTTTTCGCTGCCGATGCCGATGTTCGCCTTCACCGGTTGCCAGATCGTGGGCTCGGTCACCGGCAGCCCGGGCGAGATGAAGGAGATGATGGACCTTGTCACCGCCGGCAAGGTGACACCGGTGCCGATCGTCAAGCGCACGCTCGACGAGGCCGATGCGACGCTGCAGGAGCTGCGCAAGGGCCTGATCATGGGGCGGGCCGTCCTCGTTCCGTGAGCCAGGCGACACGCGCCCTCGCCCACGCCTTCGACACCGGAGCGCTCGCCGCCAGGCGGGCGTTCTTCCTGCGCGCCGAGGATCCTCCCTTCGCGGAGATCGACGCGGAGCAATCGTTCCGGCCGGCCTTCCTGCGCCTGAAGCAGGCCGTGCCGCGGCTGGAGAGCGGCGGGCATGCACTCGGCCTCGTGCAGCTGACCAAGCACAAGGAAGAGAACTTCGCCAACATCGCGCGCGGCTGGTCGCTGCTCGCAGCCGGCGGCACGCTGGCCTGTGCCGGTGCCAACGATGACGGGGCCGCGAGTCTCGAGAAGCATGTCGGCAAGGCCTTCGGCGGCGTCGACACACTCTCGAAGTTCCACAGCCGCGTCTTCTGGTTCACGAAGACCGACGAACACACGCCGCCGGACTACTGGCAGAAGCTCGCGACCCTGCAGCCGGTCGGCGACGGCTCGTGGCTGAGTCAGCCCGGCGTCTTCTCGTGGGATCACGTCGACGACGGGTCCGCTCTCCTGGCGACCCATCTTCCGCACGACCTCTCAGGCCATGTAGCCGATTTCGGCTGCGGCTGGGGCTTCCTGACAAGGCACGTGCTCGCCACCTGCCCTGCCCTCACGAAGGTCGACGGCATCGACGCCGAGCACCGCGCCGTCGAAGCCGCCCGTGCGAACATCCCCGATCCGCGGGCGACCTTCCATTGGCTCGACCTGATCAACGAGGCGGCGCCCGCGACCTACGACGCCATCGTCTGCAATCCGCCCTTCCATGCCGGACGCGCCGCGGAGCCGGCGCTGGGCCAGGGGTTCATCGCCGTGGCCGCCCGCGCCCTCAAACCAGGCGGCCGCTTCTACATGGTGGCCAATCGCGGCCTGCCGTATGAGCCGCTTCTGAAAGCCAACTTCGCATCGTTCGAGACGCTGGCCGACAACAACAAGTTCAGGGTGACGCTGGCGCGCCGTTGAAAACGGCGGCGATCAGGAACTCCTTGTTGCCTTCGGCGCCGGTGATCGGGCTCTCGGTCACGCCCAGCACTTGCCAGCCCTCCTGCAGGGCCAGCCAGGACGAAATCGTCTCGACGACTTCGGCATGCAGTTCCGGTTCGCGCACGATACCGCCCTTGCCGACGCGGCCCTTGCCGACCTCGAACTGCGGCTTGATCAGCGCCGCGAGATGCGCGCCCGGCGCGGCGAGAGCGAGCGCGGCCGGCAGGACGAGCCGAAGGCCAACGAACGACGCATCGCACACGACGAGGTCGATCGGATCGGGAATCTCCGCCCGCGTAACGTCG
>CAIYWM010000274.1 GCA_903929895.1 uncultured Alphaproteobacteria bacterium | reverse complement strand
GCCGCCCTTGATCAGGCCGATGACCGTCGGCGTGTTGAAGAGGCCCATCGCCACCTCGCCGTTGGCGACGGCCTGGATGCCGGCCGGCGTCGCGCGATAGGGCACGTGCTGCAGCTTCACGCCGGTCCGCAACTCCAGCAGTACACCGGACATGTGGTGGCTGGTGCCGACGCCGCCCGACGAGTAGGTGAGCTCGCCAGGTTTGGCGCGGGCCTGCGCCAGCAGGTCGGCTACGGTTTTGGCCGGATTGTCGGGTGAAACGATCAGGACGTTGGAGACCCCGCCGGTCACCGCGACCATCGCGAGGTCCTTCAGCGGATCGTAGCCCGGAGTCTTGTAGAGGCCGATGTTGAACACCATCGTGCCCTGCGAGACCAAACCCATCGTGTAGCCGTCGGCCGGGGCGCGGGCCAGCTCCGCGGTGGCGATCGTCCCGCCTGCGCCTGTCTTGTTGTCGACCACGATGGTCTGTCCCAGCGACTTGCCCAGCTCCTCGGCGAAGACGCGCGCGACGATGTCGGCCGTGGCGCCGGGCGCCAGCGGCACGATCATGCGGATCGGCTTGGTCGGCCAGGCCTGCGCCATGGCGACGGTCGAAGTGAGTGCGAGCCCTGTTGTGAGAAACGTTCGCCGCATTAAATGTGACATCCACACCCCCTTGTCATCCTGAGCGCAGCGAAGGATCTCGCATCTGCCACATCGTACCTGTCCGCTATGTGAGGTCCTTCGCTGCGCTCAGGACGACGTGGATTAAAGGCCGACCGACTTCGCGACCAGCGAAGCGAGCTGCTTGCGCAGGCGCGCGACCAGCCCCTTCTCCGATCGCTTGCCGATCAGGTTCTTCATTTCGTAGGGATCGGTCTTGAGGTCGTAGAGTTCGTCGCACGCGACGCCGTCGAGCGATTTCTGCGTCCAGTGGATGTACTTGTGACGCTTGGTGCGGATCGCCTTGTAGCTCATGCCCACGAGCCACGGCATGGCGTTCTCGCTGAAGTATTCGCACATGAACGAGGTGCGCCATCCCTTGGGCTTCGCCCCCTTTGCCAGGGGCTTCAGGGACTGGCCCTGCATCGTCTTGAAGTCGGCCGCCTTGCCGCCCGCGAGGTCGACAAGCGTCGGCGCGATGTCGAGCGCGAGAACCAGCTCGTCGTTCACCGTGCCCGGCTTGAACCAGGCGGGGTAGCGGATCAGGAACGGCGACTTGATGCCTTCCTCGTAGGCGAACCGCCGCTCCGGACCGAGCCCGTGCTCGCCGAAGAAGTAGCCGTTGTCACCGAAGAACAGGATGAAGGTATTGTCGAGTTCGCCGTTCTCCTCGAGCAGCTTGAGGATGTCACCCATCCCCTCGTCGACCGAGGCCATCATGGCGGCGCGCAGGCGGATTTCCTCGTCCGTCCCGGCGAGGATTCCATCCAGGACCTTGCGCGAAGCGTCGTTGACCCGGAGCGCATGGGCTTCCGTCCAGGCCGGCTTGTCCTTCACCACATCAGCCGCCGGGAGCGCATTGGGCCGGCGCGGAAAGTGCTCGCCCTTGTAGAGGTCGGCATGCCGCGGCGCGGGACGGTAGCCGCCGTCGGTGAAGTCGATCGTGCCGTCGGCCGCCTGGAAGGCGTCGGGATGCACGGCCTTGTGCGCGAAGAACAGCGCGAAGGGC
>CAIYWM010000273.1 GCA_903929895.1 uncultured Alphaproteobacteria bacterium | reverse complement strand
GCGTATCGCCGTGGAGCATCTCCATGACGATATAGGCGGTGCCGTTGATTTCGAGGAAGTCGTAAACGCGGACGATGCCCGGAGCGCGATGCAGGGTCGCCATGACGCGCCCCTCGGCGACGAAGCGATCCCGCCCCCAGGAGAAATCCTCTGCCACCTTGGTCGAACGTGGCATCACGGTGATGCCGTTCTGGCGCACCGCCAGCGCGGTCGGCAGATACTCCTTGATGGCGACTTCGCGGTCGAGCTGGACGTCTCGCGCCCGGTAGGTGATGCCGAAGCCGCCCTGGCCAAGCACCGAAAGCACTTCGTAGCGCCCGATCTGGGCGCCGATCGGCAGCGCCACGAAGTCGACCTCCGGATCGGTCCCTGTCATTTCTGACCTGATGTCGCTCATGAAAGTGACCCACTCCCAAGGGTCATCCTCGCCACCGGTCGTTTCCGCACTCTCGACTGGGCCCGTAGACAGTTGTCTCGGGAGGTAATGGCGGAGGGGATGGGATTCGAACCCACGATAGGGATTATCTCCCTATAACGGTTTAGCAAACCGCCGCCTTCGGCCACTCGGCCACCCCTCCGCAGACCCGTTAAGACCCCGGCGACCATAACCCACGACGGATGCCGGGCGGTTCTAGCGGCGGGGGACTGGAGTGTCAAACACGGTCGCGATTTCGCAAGGTTTTACAGGCTCTTGGCGGCCCGGCCTTAAGCATGCGACGCTGCTTCCATGACATCCAGTTCCATCGACATGCTCCAGCGCCTGGTGGCGGTCGACACCACCTCGCGCAACTCCAACCTCGATCTGATCAAGTACATCCAGGGCTACCTGGACGATCACGGCATCCGCAGCACGCTGGTTCCGAACGAGGAAGGCACCAAGGCCAACCTGTTCGCCTCGGTCGGCCCCGACGCCGCGGGCGGCATCGTCCTGTCCGGCCATACCGACGTCGTGCCGGTCGACGGCCAGCCGTGGGACACCGATCCCTGGACCCTGACGGAGAAGGCCGACGGCAATCTCTACGGCCGCGGCACCTGCGACATGAAGGGGTTCATCGCCGCCTGCTTGGCGCACGTGCCCGCGCTCAAGAAAGCGAAGCTCAAGGTGCCGATGCATTTCGCCTTCAGCTACGATGAGGAGATCGGCTGCCTCGGCGCGCATTCGCTGGTGGAGAAGCTGGTCGGCAACGTGCCGCGCCCGCAGGCGGTGATCGTGGGCGAGCCCACCATGATGGGCGTGGTCAACGCGCAGAATGCCGGCGGCGGCATCATCGCCACCTTCACCGGCGTCGAGGCCCACTCCTCCATGACGCATCTCGGCGTCAGCGCCATCCATTTCGCCGGCGACTTCATCCACTGGCTGAACGAGCTGCAGGTCGAGCTGGCCGGCCGCAAACGGACCGACATCGACACGGTGCCCGGCCACACGACCATCAACGTCGGCATCGTGACCGGCGGCACGGCAGGCAACATCCTCGCGCGCGAGTGCACGCTCAACTGGGGCTACCGCACCCTGCCCGGCGACGATCCCTGGGAGGTGCAGCACCGCGCAGAAGCCTATGTCGCCGAATTGCTGCTGCCGAAGATGAGGGCCAAGCACCCCGATGCCGACATCCAGATGAAGCGCCGCTCCTTCGTGCCCGGCCTGATGCCGCAGGAGAACGAGGAAGCCGCCAAGCTCGCTTTGCAGTGGACGGGCGGCAATCGCACCTATGCCGTGCCCTACGGCACCGAGGCCGGCATCTTCCGCAGCCACGGCATCCCGACCGTGATCTGCGGACCGGGTGACATCTCGCAGGCCCACCAGCCCAACGAATTCGTCGCGAAGTCGCAGATGGATGCCTGCGACGCGTTCATCGGCAGGATGATCGGCTGGGCGGAGCGCCAGTAGGGTGGCGTGACCCCATCGCCCTCGTTAGACGAGGGCACTTCCCCTTTGCGGAGCCCTCAAAGGGGAAGAGTTTGAGTCACCCTTCGGTGCGGCGTGTCGTCTCGAACAGGAACCAGACGCGCTTCTCGGCCTCATCGATCCAGTTCTCGATCAGGCTTGCCGTCGCGATGTCGCCATGCTCGTCGCAGAGCTCGTGGAGCGTGCGCATGTGGACGCAAAGCTGCTTGTTGTCGTCGCGCAGCTCCGCAAGCATGTCGAGCGGCGTCACATAGTCGGCATCGTTGTCGAGCACGCGCTGCAGCCGGGAGATGTGTCCGATCGACCGCAGCGTCGTGCCGCCGAGCTTGCGCACGCGCTCGGCGATCACATCCGTCATGGCGTCGATTTCGGTCGCCTGCTCGTCGAGCAAGAGGTGATAGTCGCGGAAGTTCGGACCTGACATGTGCCAGTGGAAGTTCTTGGTCTTCCAGTAGAGCGCGGCAACGTCGGCCAGCAGGATGTTGAGCCCGCCGCTCAGATCCTTTGTGGCGTTCTCGCCGAGGTCGGTCGGAGTGGCGAGCGCGGCCTTCTTGCGTTCTTTGACGTCCTTGCTCATGGGCTGACTCTCCTGAAGAGGGACTATGTTGAAAATCTAGCGTGACTCGGCGGCCCCGTCAGCCGGCGCAGACCGGCTGCTCGACCCGAAACACCTCGTGCTGACCGAAGCGCTTGGTGTAGGTAGCGACGATCGCAGCGACCTTGGGCCTATGGGCCGGCGCGTCGAATACGACGACCATCACGAGCTTCGTGCGCTCAGCTCCGATAACGCCCGCCGGGTCGCGATGCTGGCCGCGCGCGTCGAACACCGTGAGGCCGGCCGGAAACTGCGGCGTCACGGTGTCGGCCAGGAACGATGCCCATTCCGCATCGCTCACCTCCCCGCCCGCCGGCTTGTCCCGGCCGAAGTAGAGATTCACCTCGACGGCCGACTTGAGGGGAGCTGCGCAGACAGCGGACGGCCCCGGCTGCGCGCAGGCGAAGAGCGCCGGGCAGAGCAAGGCCGCCCCCAACGCCCCGCGCCAGGATCCGCCGGGCATCCTAGTTGAGATACGGAACGGCCATGCCCTTTGTAACGGCGGGACGGGCGTTCACGATGTCGTACCAGCGTTTCACGTTCGGATAATCGAAAAGGTTCACGGTG
>CAIYWM010000272.1 GCA_903929895.1 uncultured Alphaproteobacteria bacterium | reverse complement strand
CTTACCTCATCCTGAGGAGCGCCGCGAAGCGGCGCGTCTCGAAGGATGGGCAACAGGCAAGGTGCACGTTCCCACCCTTCGAGACGCATCGCTGCGCGATGCTCCTCAGGGTGAGGTCATAGGGGCTGTTCACAGCCTCTTGTTTTAGCTGCATTCATTTCGAGTCAGACTCTCAGGGTGGTGCGATGACACGGGTGCGCAATGCGCAGGCAGGCGAGGCGGCAAGCCTCACCGCGCTCTGTCTGCGTTCGAAAGCGCATTGGGGCTACGACGCGGCGTTCATGCGGCTCTGTGTTCCCTCGCTCACGATCAAGGAAGAAGCCATCGCCGAGGGTCGCGTGCTGGTGGCGATGGACGGGTCCGGCCAGACGGCCGGCACCGTCAGCGTCGGTCGCGACGGCGACGATGCCGAACTCGCGCTGATGTTCGTCGAGCCGTCGGCCATCGGCGGCGGGATGGGACGCCTGCTGTTCGAGGCCGCGGTCGCGTTGGCGCGTGAGCTGGGATACCGGCGCATGACCATTCTCGCCGACGTGAACGCCGCCCCGTTCTACGAGCGTATGGGCGCCCGCTTCCTGCGAAACGAGCCGTCGGATGCGATTCCCGGCCGCGTCCTGCCGTTCTATGAATACGACCTCACGTCAGGAGCTTCGTCATGACCACGCTCACGCCCCCCGCCACCATCGCCTTCATCGGCCTCGGCATGATGGGCCGTCCGATGGCGAAACGCCTCGTCGAAGCCGGCTTCACGCTGCGCGTGTTCGATGTCTCGCAGAAGGCGGTCTCCGATTTCGTCGGCGCCCATCCCTCGGCGCTGGCCACGGCGTCGGCGAAGGCCGCCGCGCAGGGCGCCGCGGCGCTGATCACCATGCTGCCCGACGGCAAGATCGTGCGGCAGGCCGTCCTCGAAGGGCAGGACCCGGCGATCGACGGGCTCGACGCGGGCGCGGTCGTCATGGACATGAGTTCGTCCAATCCGGTCGACACGCAGAAGCTCGCGAAGGACCTTGCTGCCCGCGGCGTGGCCCTGCTCGACGCCCCGGTGTCCGGTGGCGTGAAGCGCGCGATCGACGGCTCGCTCAGCATCATGGTGGGCGGCGCGGCCGCCGACCTCGAGCGGGCGCGCCCGGTCTTCGCCGCCATGGGCAAGACCATCACGCTCTGCGGTCCCGCCGGTGCTGGCCATGCACTGAAGGCGCTCAACAACTATCTCTCGGCCGCCGGCCTCGTCGCCATGTGCGAGGCCCTGGTCGTGGGCGAATCGTTCGGGCTCGATCCCGGGACGATGGTCGACGTCTTCAACAGCTCGACCGGCAAGAGCAACGCCACCGAGGTGAAGGGCCGCCAGTTCGTCGTGTCTCGCACTTTCGCGGCCGGCTTCACGACCGCGCTGATGGCCAAGGACCTGCGCACCGCGGGCGACGTCGCCAATCATCTGAAGGTCAACGTACCGGGGCTTCAGCAGGCCGTTTCCTACTGGACCGCCGCCGACGGCAAGCTGGGCAAGGGCGCCGACCACACCGAGATCTTCCGCTACGCCGAGATGCTGGCCGAAGGAGAGTGACGGGGCACGGCTGACGCGTTCCTGCGGAGCCAGTCTTTACAGGGCAGTGAGCGGCGTTTATACAAGCGCCACCCAGGGCCTCTGGCGTCGCCTCCCCGGCGGCAACTCGATGGGGCCCATCCAGTACGACATAGCGCTGTTTTCAGGTTCGGCCGTTCCG
>CAIYWM010000271.1 GCA_903929895.1 uncultured Alphaproteobacteria bacterium | reverse complement strand
TCGAGAGTGGCGACGGCACGCTCGGCCGGTTGATCGCAAGTGACAAAGTGGCGGCGGACATCGAGGCTACCCTTCTCAGTACCCGCGAACTCGCCGCGCAGCTCGAGCAGGCATCGAAAGATCCGCGCATCGGCCAGATCCTGCGCCGGACCGATGCCGTGCTGACCTCGCTCCAGGCCACGACGCGGAATCTCGCCGCGACAACTCCGCGTATCACCGAAGGCATTGCCTCCACCACCGATGCCATGCCGGCCACGCTGCTGCAGGCCCAAATTGCCGCCCGCGAGCTCGAACTGCTGCTCGGCCAGTTGCGACAAAGCTGGCTGCTCGGCGGCTCCGGCGCGCCGCCGGCCCAGCCCGGCCGCCGCGCGCCGGCGGTGGAAGTCCGACCATGAGCGCGCGCCGTCTCGCGCTGCTCGCGGCACTGGGGCTCGCCGCATGTGGTGGCGGCACCGTCGAGACCGGCCCGCCAGCCGATGTCAGGCTCGACATGGCCAGCCGCGCCGGCAACGACGCCCTGTCGTTGGGGATGCTGGCGCTGGCCGTGCGACAGTACAAGGAGGCCCTCAGCCGCGCGTATGAACGCGACGACGCCGGTGCCATCGCCGACTGCGCCTACAACCTCGCCTTGGCGCAGATGAGAAGCGGCCAATCGAAGGCCGCGCTCGTCACCGTCCGCGAGGCGCGTGCCGAGCTCGACCGGCGGCGCGCCACGGTTCCGGCGGAGCTCGTCTTGGTGCAGGCCGCTGCAGCCTATCGCACGGGCGACCTGGGCGGCGCCCAGGCTGCCGCGAATGAAGCCATCGCCGGGACCGCCGGCGATCCCGATACTCTGGCGCGGGCCTGGTTCATCCGCGGGCTGGTTGCAGCTGACCGCAACGACGGCGCGGCCCTGGCCGAGGCGATCGCCGCCCTTTCCGCGCGCAAAACGTCATTGTCGAGCAAGGCCGACCTGACGGGCGACCTCCAGGAGCTCCAGGGTCGCGCCGCTCTTCTCGACAATCGCGCGGCGGAAGCGTTCGCACTGTTCGAGCAGTCAGCCGCCAATCGACAACAGGCAATCGACTATCGTGGCATGGCGCGCGCCCTGGCACTCGCGGGCAACGCGGCCCTGCAGCTCAGCCGTCCGCGCGACGCCGCCGATCTCTTCCTGAGGGCGGGACGCAGCGCGCTGCTGCAGGGCGATCCCGAGGCGGCGCTGCCTCTGCTCAAGCGGGCCGAGGAGCTGGCGCGTCAGACAGGGCAACAGGACATCACCGAGGAGGTCGGCCGGCTCCGCAAGTCGGCAACAGTGCCGGCGAGTCGATCGTGATGCGCTTCTGCAATGTCGCTCGGCTGGACTGGTCTACCCGCCGCCGCCGCAACGCTTGCTCTACCCGATGCGGCGGCTGATGACTTACAACGGTGAGGTCATCCAGATCGGGAATACACGGAAAGACTCTAGGGATCGAAGAGGACCGTCGCGCATTACGCGACATGGCGCGCCGCCATGAACAGCGCGACAAGGAACGGTGTCGTGAAGGGCAGCCAGAAGCGCCAGTTGTTGCCGCGCGCGAGCGCGTCGGAAATCTCGAGGACCGCCACGTCGGGTGAAGCTGCGTCATAGCGGACCGTGACGGCGGCGTTCGCCGGATATTTCTCGGCGAGGCGGAAGATCAGATCCTTGTCGGCGACGAACCGTGGCGCGAAGCCAAGCGTCGTCGATGTCAGGCTGCGACCGTCGACGGTGTAGGAGTATTCGACGTCCAGTGCCCACAAGGCGGAGGCCCAGCCGGTCATCCGTCGCTCGACCGCGCTCGACCGGATGATCGCCGGAGCGATCGGCCATGATCGGGCGGCGGTGTTCAGGGCCTCCTTGTACTTGCGATCGGCCACATGAAAGGCCGCGATGGGAAAGCACATCGTGCCCAGCAGGCCGAAAGTCCCGAGGGCCGAGGGCTCCCGGCCAACCAGCTGACAATCGTCGAACCCGCCCAGCAGCAGGACGCCGAAGAACGGAAGGGCGGCTCCCACGAACGGCGCGATGGGAACGGCGACACGCCAGAAGGCGACACGCGATGCGACGGTCACCCGATCCCTTTGCCCTTGGGCGTGAGCGCAAGGGCGCGGCCTTTCCTGGCCTCGTCGTCAGGATCAAGAACGCCGCGAAGTGCCCAGGACGACGCTCGGTTGGGATCGATCCTGATTGCCTCGTCGAGCGACGCCGTGAAAGGCAGCACTGCCGTCACCACCAATTTCAAGTTCATCGGATCGTTCCGTCCGGGCGAAGTGTGACGGGGGCGGGACGAGCCAGTCAAGGACCGGTCGCCTGAGCAGAATCCAATCCATACCAGGTCGGTCGGGCAAGCTGCAGGGAGAGTTACGGGCCCGGCGGGCCTGATAGAGTGGACTCCGCAATGACGTCGGACACTCGCCCATGCTCTCGATGCTCTCCCGCTTGTTGAAGACGGCTGGACGGTTTGTGCGGGCCTTCGCCTGGGTCGCCGCTTGCCTGGCCGTGGTGTTCGCCGGTCTGTTCATCCTGCCCCGGGCGATCGACTGGGAACCGCACAAGGCACGTCTCGCGGGGTTTCTGGCGGAAGCGACCGGGCGCGAGGTCGTCCTGGGCGGTCCGCTCGAGATCGCCCTGCTGCCGCAGCCGATGCTCGTGGCGCAGCAGTTTCGCCTCGGCAACGCGCCGGGCGCCGTCGCGCCGCACATGCTCGAAGCGCGGTGGATCCTGGTGACCTTGTCCTGGTCGGCTCTGCTGCAGGGCCGCATCGAGCTGGCGCAGGTCATCGTCGACGAGCCGCGCCTGGTGCTGGAGCCGGGCGCCGATGGGGAGCCTAATTGGCGTCTGCGCCTGCCCGAAGGCTGGGCGGGGCAGGGAGCGACCGCGCCGGGTCTGGCGCTCACGCGTCTGGAGATCCGCAACGGCCGGGTCGTTCATGCGACCGGCCTGTCGGGCCAACCCCTCGAAGCGCAGGCCATTCACCTGTCGGGGTCGCTTGCGCCGGGCGATGGCGTTCTGCACCTGCGCGGAACCGCTGTCGTCAACGGTGTCCCGGCGTCGCTCACGCTCGACCTGAAGACAGCCGCGACGGCCGATGCGCCGATCGGCCTCAAGCTCGGCGTGCCCGGCGGTCGCCTCGTCTTCGCCGGTTGGCCCGGAGAACGCACGGCGCGCGATCCGTTGCGCGGCCGCGTGTCGTTCGACAGCGAATTCCTGCCCGAATTCGTCCAATCGGTCACGACGTTGAGCGGCCGGCGGCCGATGCGGGTGAACGAGACGATCGCCCGCACCCTGGCCGTTTCGGCCGATGTCGAGCTGGCCGACGACCGGCTGTCGATCGACGATCTGGATTTCAACCTTGCGGGCGAACGGATCCTCGGCAGTCTCGCGGTCGTCGGGGGAGAGACGCCGCTGGTGAGCGGTCGGCTGGTGGCCGCCCACCTGGACGCGGATCGCTGGGTGGAGCGGCTGCAAGGGCAGGCACTGTTCGTCGCACCGACCGGCGGTTCGGCGGGGGCTGCCGCCGAATCGGCCGAGCCGTCCGGCGATGACCTGCCGTCGGTGCAGGTGCAATTGACCTTCGAGGTCGACACGGTGCGCTATCGTCGCGACACGGTCCGCGAGGTCGCCGTGACGTTCCGGTACGAGAACGACGTCCTGCACCTCCAGGCGCTGAAGGCCGTGCTGCCGGGAGATTTCCGGCTGAACCGGCGGGTCGGCTTCGAAGGCGATGCGATGCACGCGGGATACGACGGCGTCATCGAGGTCGAGGGCACCAACCTGCGTCAGACGCTGAAATGGATCGGCATCGATACGACATCGCTGCCGCCGGACCGCCTGCAGACGCTGCGGATATCGGGCAGGACGCGACCCGCAAAGGGGTTCGTCCGCGTCACCGACGCGACCTTCGAACTCGACGACCAGCAGGGCACGGCGACCGCCGACATCGCCTACTCGCTTCCGACCGTCATCACCGGCCGGCTGCATCTGCCGAACTTGAACCTCGATGCTTACCAGCTGAGCAGTGCGGCCCTGCAGGGCTTGATGCCCGTTCCCGACACAGCTCCGGTCTCGCCATCGGCGGGCCCCGAGCCTCCGCCGCCGGTGCTGGATCTGAAGGCGACGATCGACAGGGTGCTCTATCGCGGCGAGACGGCTCACGGCGTCGATGCCCATGCCGTCATCCGTGGCAACGAGCTGAAGCTGAAGCACGTGGGCGTGGACGAGCTTCTGGGCTCGCACGTGGAGCTCTCCGGTTCGATTGCCGACTTCGGGACAGACCCACGCTTCGATCTGGCGTACCGGGCGGTCGTTCGCGACGCCGACCGGATGCTCGACTATGCCGCCCTGCCGCGCTTCGTGCATGGACGCATCGGGCCGGCCCAGGTCGCGGGCCGCGCCGTTGGAAACCTCAAGGAAGCGTTCCTGTCCGACCTGTCGGTGGCAATGCTCGGAGCCACCATCACGGCGGCGGGAAGAGTCTCCTTCGAGGCCGACCGTCGCTTCGACTTCCCCCGCTTCTCGCTGGCCAGCCCCGATATCGGTGCGCTCGTCGCGGCAGCCAGCGGCAGTCCGCGCCGGGAACTGGCGGAGGTCGAGGCCAGCGGCGCCTTTCACGGTGACGCCGCGCGCGCGACGTTACGGGGCGACCTCGAGGTCGATGGCATGGCGATGTCCGGCGAGTTGTCCTCGACCCTGGGGGCACGCCCGCGCGTCACGGCATCCCTGCGGGCGCCGGCCCGGTTTCGACTGGATCGCTGGTTACCGCCAGCGCCTCGTTTCAGCGAGGAACGTTCGGGCCGCCTGCAGACGATTGCGTCGACATCCCAGAAAAGCGAGAGCCTGACGGCGCCGCTGCGCGCGCTGGACGCGACGGTGGCACTCACCGCGCCGGGCCTGGCGTGGGGACCCTTCACGCTGGAGAGCGTCGACCTCACCGCGAGACTGGACGGTGGTGTCCTGGAGGTGGCGCGGTTGGCCGGCGTGTTCGAAGGCGCTGGCCTCGACCTGACGGCAACGATCGATGCGCGCCACGCCGTACCGGTCGTGGAAGTGAGGGGCGGGGTACGCGACATCGACATCTCGCACGCGATTGCCATCGCCGGACGTGCCAACGAATTCGGTGCCGATCAGTTGGCGGTGGCGCTTGAGGGCACGCTGAATCTGGAAGGGCTCACCCTGAAAGCGGAGGGCGAGACGATGGACGAGATCATTGCATCGGCCGTGGGACGCGGAGTTTCCAACGGCGAAGTCCGCGCCAGTGTCGTCCGGGGATCTGCCTCCTTCGCCTCCTTCGCAACCGGCGTGGCCAGCCTGTTCAGCACCGAGATGGGTTTCACGTCCGCCCTCATCGATGGGTTCGTGGGGAGCTGGATCGCGACGAGAGGCGGCTTCGAGATCGCCGGCGGCATCGTCACCTTTGACGAACACACCGTCCGTGCGCCGCATGCAACGGCCTATGTCAGGAGCCGGCTCGATCTGCGGCAACGTGCGGTGGACGCGGTGATCGCCCTCGATACCGGTACGCCCGGTTCGATGGACTATCTGATGTCCGTGCGAGGCCCATTGGAGGCGCCGACGCTGCGGGCCGAGCCACGTCGCTGACGCCGGAGCATTGCCTCGACGCCCGCCTCTGGCCGCTGCGTCACGTCCTGGCGAACCTCGGCAGATCAGGCAAGGAGCAGCAGCCAGCCTGCCGCGAGCAGCATGCTGATCAGCGACACCGGCACACCGGCGCGTGAGAACTCCGACAGGGAGACCGGCGTGCCGCGCTTGGCCGCTTCCTCCACGACGATGATCCCTGCCAGGCTGCCGAACACCACGACGTTGCTCGCCATGGCGGTTCCGAGCGCCATCGCAGCGCCCGTCTGCTCCGGGTTGCCGCCCTGGATATAGGGCATGAGGAGCAGGACCGCGGGATTGTTGCCGACGATGTCGCTCAACACGCCGCTCCCGACCAGCAGAGCCACCGGATGCTTGAGGTCGAGGCCCCATTGCGTAAGGTCGGCGATCATCTGCTGCGGAATGCCGGTGCTCGCGAACGCGGCATTGACCACGAACAACCCGCCAAGAAGAATGAACAGGTCGCCGTCGACGTGCTTCATGACGTCGGCCGAGGCGATACGGCGGTTCAGGAGCAGCACCGCACCTGCGGCGAGGGCGATCAGCTCGCGGGGCCAGTCGGTCAGGCAGAAGGCTGCAACCACCAGCACGGTCACGACGGCGGCCTTGGCGATCTCGACCCGGTCGAGCGGCACCGGTGGCGGCGCAGCGGCGGCTGACGTGGGAGCGGCGTCATCGAGCATCCAGCGTCCCCTGTACAGCACCACGAGCACGCCCCAGATCACGACCAGCGACAGGAGCGACGGCAGCATGGCCGCGCGCATGAGCCCGACGAAGCTGAGGTCCAGCCCCTGGGCAATGATCATGTTCTGCGGGCTGCCGATGATGGTGCCGGCCGAACCCGAATTGGCGGCAAACGCGAAGCCGAGCAGGAAGGGCGTGGTGTTGAGACGGCGCGCCAGGCAGAGCTGCAGCAGCAGGGGGACCATGGCGACCACGACGACGTCATTGGTCAGGATCGAGGACAGCACGCCCGAGGTGACAATCATCACGGCGAGCAGCTTTGCGGGCCCGAGCTCGAGCGCGGCGGCACGGGCCGTGAGCCAGCCATAGAAGCCCGAGACGGAGAACGCGCCCGACACGATCATCAGGCCGAACAGCAGCGCCATGGTCGGAAAGCTCACCGACGTCCAGGCGGCGTCCACGTCGATCTTCCCGAACACCAGCATCGCGATGGCGCCGAGCAGGGCCGCGCCGGTGCGGTCGACGCGAAAGCCCGGGAGTCGCCCTACCGCCATCGCGACGTAGGTCGCGAGGAAGATCGCGACGGTCAGGGACATGACGGTGGCTGCCCGTTCAGGTTGGCCCTCATTCCTTCGAAGCCTTGTGGTAGGCCTTGCGGATCTGGTCGAGGTCGACCGTGGGCTTTGGCATCTGCAGCTTCATCCCTTCCATGGCCTCGCAGACAATCTGCGATACCGCAAGGCTTCGGAACCATTTGTGGTTGGACGGGATGACGTACCACGGGGCCCTGTCCGTTGAGCAGCGCTCCAGCATGTCTTCGTAGGCTTTGACGTAGTCGTCCCAGTGTTCGCGTTCCTTGTAGTCGCTGTCGCTGATCTTCCATTGGCGCGCCGGATCGTCCAGCCGCTGCTTGAAGCGTTCGAGCTGCTCTTCCTTTGAGATCCAGAGGAAGAACTTCAGGATCGTCGTGCCGCTGTCGGCCAGCAGGTTCTCGAATGCGTTGATATGGTCGTAGCGGCGGGACCATGTCTCCTTGGGTGCGAGCCCGTGCACGCGCACCACCAGCACGTCCTCGTAGTGCGAACGGTTGAAGATCGCCACCTGGCCGCGTTCCGGAGCATGCCGGTGAACCCGCCACAGGAAGTCGTGGCCGCGTTCCTCGGTTGTCGGCTGCTTGAAGCCCGTGACGACGCAGCCTTGGGGATTCATGGCGTCGATGACGTGCCGGCACACCCCGTCCTTGCCCGCCGCGTCGATGCCCTGCAGCACGATGAGCAGGGAATGGGCGCGCTCGGCATAGAGCGTGTATTGCAGCGTCCTGAGCTTCTCGAGATGGGCGGCGATCTCTGGCGCCGCCGTGTCGGCGGATTCGTGCTTGCCGTGGAAACCGGGATCAATGTCCTTGAGCCTGACCTTGTGTCCCGGCGCCACGATCAGCTCGCGTGCGTAGTTCATCGCGGCACTCCTTTTCAGCTTATGGACTTCGGGCGCAGGGGCACGTGGCCCTGCAGCGATTGCGTCACGATCGACGCACTGCGCAGGCGGCCTGCCGTGCGGTTGTCGATCGTCCGTTCCGTCGCGAGGCGAACCGCACCGAGCACGACCATCCAGACGAGATTGTAGGCCCACACCGCCGCGATCGTCTCCCAGGAGATTGCGGGGACGAGCCAGCCGAAGCCGCACATCAGGGCGGCAACCACCTGCGTGGCCGCAATGGCGCTGAACAGCGGCGCTGCCGGGAAGGGCGGCCGGAAGAACCAGCGTTCCGTACGGGTGATGAACAGCAGGAGGTGCCCGCCGACCACGAGCTGCAGGAACACCGCGGTCTGCAGATGGGCGCGGTCGTCGAGCGCGAACCAGGCTTTCCAGGCCGGGTTGGACAGCACCTCCATGCCAATCAGCAGCAGGCCGAAGGCCTGGGCCACGGAGAACAGGCCGAGCACCGCCGACACCGACAGCAGGCGCGTCATCCGCCATCGGATCGGACGCTCGGACACTGGCGTGTTGTCGTAGGCGATGGTCATGATCGGGATGTCGTCGAGCAGCGACATGATGACGATCATGACGGCCGTCAGCGGCTGGAAGCCCAGCGTGATGGACGACAGCACCACCAGGAACATGATCGTCATGGTGAGCGAGACGCGGTAGATCGTGTAGCTGGTGATGCGGCCGAAGATGCGACGCGCCTCGTCGATGGCGCTGTTGATCACCGAGAGGCCCGGCGAGGTCAGGATCAGCGCCGCCGCGCCGCGTGCGGCGTCGGTGGCGCCGGATACCGCGGTGCCGCAGTCGGCCTGCTTCAGGGCCGGCGCGTCGTTCACGCCGTCGCCGGTCATCGCCACCAGGTGGCCGCGGCCCTGCAGGGCCTTGACGATGGCGTACTTGTGCTCCGGGAAGACCCGCGCAAACCCGTCCGCCGTCTCGATTGCATCGACGATGTGCGGCGGCACGTTGTTGGGGTCCATGTCCTTCGGGAAGGCGTCGGCCGCGGCGATGATGTTGGTGCCGAGCCCGAGCTGTCGCGCGGTCTCGCGCGCGATCGCGGTATCGTCGCCGGTGATCATCTTGACGGTAACGCCCTTGGCGCGCGCGAGGTCGATGGTCGCCTTCGAATCGTCGCGTGGCGGGTCGAACATCGGCAGGATGCCGAGCAGCCGCCAGGTCGCCCCGGCGTCGTCCGAGCGTGCCACGCCCAGCGCACGGTAGCCCCGCGCGCCCAGCTCCTCGACCGTCTTGTGCACGACCGCGACGGCCTTTGCGTCAGCCTTGACGAGTTCGGCGATCACCTGCGGCGCACCCTTGGAGACGACGATCTCGCGTCCGTCGGGTGCGGTCACGTGCGCCGAAGTGCGCTTGGTCACGGGATCGAAGGGCGTGAAGCCGGTCTGCTTCCAGGCCGTCAGGGACCCGGGGTCCTTCAGCGCCTCGATCACGGCCGTGTCGATGGCGTCGCGGTCCTCGATCTTCGAGGCCAGCGCGCCGGCGAGCACGACCTCCTGCCCGTCCGTTGCGGCGAACAGGATCGGGTCGCCGAGTTTGAGCTGGTTCTTGGTGAGCGTGCCGGTCTTGTCGGAGCAGAGAATGTCCACCCCGGCCATCTCCTCGATCGCCTCCAGCCGCGACACGATCGCCTTCTGGCGCGACAGCGCGAGCGCACCCAGGGCCATGGTGACGGAGAATACAGCGGGCATCGCGACGGGGATGGAGGCCACCAGCAGGACAAGCACGAACTGCAGGATGCGCAGCGCATCGCCGCTGCTCCAGGAGTCCGCCACGACGATGTCGTGATAGACGCGGAAGGCGACCATCACGGCGGCCAGCGCCAGCGCCAGCACGATCAGGAAGTTGCCAATCTGGAACATGGCCTTCTGCGCGTGGCTCGCCGCGCCGGCGCCGGCCACGAGCCTGGCGGTGCGGCCGAAGAAGGTGCGGGACCCGGTGGCGATGACCACGCCCTCCATCTCGCCCTGCTTCACGACACTGCCCGAAAAGGCTTCGTCGCCGATCTTCCGGGTCACGGGCAGCGACTCGCCGGTGAGGGCGGACTGGTCGATCGCCGCGTAGGCGCCGCCGACGAGGCGCAGGTCGGCGGGCACGATCTCGCCCAGTCGGATCTTCACGATGTCGCCCGGCACCAATGTCGAGGCGGCGATGTGGCTCCACGTTCCGTCGCGTCGCGCCGTGGCCACGGGTGCCAGGCCTTTCTTGAGGGCCGCCAGCGCGCTCGAGGCCTTCATGTCCTGCCACAGATCGAGGGCGGCGTTGAACAGCAGCAGCGCGGCGATGATGGCGAAGTCTTCCCAGTGGCCGAGGAACGCCGAAATAGCTGCCGCCGCTTCGATGAGATAGGCGATCGGTCCCGTGAAACAGCCCAGGACCTTCACCGCGAGGCTCTTCTCCTTCTCGACGATGGCGTTGGGGCCGTACTGGCTGAGGCGACGGTCCGCCTCCGCTGCCGACAGACCTTTTCCAGGCACCGTATCCAGGGCAGCGAGCACCTGCTCGATGGGCAGTTTCTCGAGCTCGGCCACGGCCGCAGCGTCCTTGCCGGGCTGGTTGGTTGTTGCGGCTGTGTCCATGGCCGTCGCCCCCACTGTCGTTGTCCGCTGTTCGCCATCGCTGGCCGAGAGCGCGAGCAGCAATGTTCACCCAGTTTTCCTTATTGGAATGGCATGGGGTGGGAACATGATCTGGATCAAGGAAGCAGCTGCTCATTTCACAACGACGCGTCGACCGTCGG
>CAIYWM010000270.1 GCA_903929895.1 uncultured Alphaproteobacteria bacterium | reverse complement strand
CGGCACGCTGCGCTGCGACAGCGGCGTGCAACTGAGCAGCGCCATCGCCGAGATCGCCAAGCAGGGATCGGGCGTGCTGCTCTATCTCGCCCAGGAAGGGCGCGGCATCGGCCTCGTGAACAAGCTGCGCGCCTATGAATTGCAGGACGACGGCTTCGACACGATCGACGCCTACGCACAACTCGGCTTCGACGCCGACGAACGCATCTACGCACCCGCTGCCACCATGCTGTCGCGCATGGGCATCCAGCGCGTGCGGCTGATGACCAACAATCCGGAGAAGATCGCGCAGCTCGAACGCTACGGCATCGAGGTCGCGGCGCGCGTTCCGCACTCCTTCCCGTCCAACGGGCACAACGAGAATTACCTGCGTACCAAGGCAGAACGAGCAGGCCACCTGCTCTAATAACGACGACCGGAGGAAACAAATGATCAAGATACGTCGCCGCGCTTTTGCGGCTGGCAGTGCTGCGTTCGCGTTCGCCCCGTCCATCGTGCGTGCCCAGAAGAAGTACGATCCGGGCGTGACCGACAAGGAGATCAAGCTCGGTCACACCAACCCCTATAGCGGGCCGCTCTCGGCCTACGGCACGATCGGCAAGGCGATCGCGGCCTACTGGACGATGGTGAACGAGACCGGCGGCATCAACGGTCGCAAGATCAACTTCATCACCTACGACGACGGCTTCTCGCCGCCCAAGACCGTCGAGATGGTGCGCAAGCTCGTCGAGGACGACAAGGTCTTCGCGATCTTCCAGCTGCTCGGCACGCCGACCAACACGGTCGTGCACAAGTACCTGAACCAGAAGAAGGTGCCGCAACTCTTCGTGGCAACGGGCGCCTCCAAGTGGGGCGACCCGAAGAACTTCCCGTGGACCATGGGCTGGCAGCCCGACTACCACACCGAGGGCGCGATCTACGCCAAGCACATCCTGGCCAAGCACAAGGACAACCTCAAAGACCTGCGCATCGGCATGATCTACCAGAACGACGATTCGGGTAAGGACTATGTCGGCGGCTTCCTGGCGGGCCTCGGCAAGGAGAATGAAAAGTACGTCACCGCCAAGGTGAGCTACGAGGTCACCGACCCGACCGTCGACAGCCAGATCATCCAGATCAAGAGCTCCGGCGCAAACGTCTTCTTCAACGACTGCGCGCCGAAAGCGGCGGCACAGGCCATCCGCAAGGTGGCCGACCTCGGATGGAAGCCCGACCACTATCTCGCCAATGTCTCGGCCTCCGTGGCCGCGGTGCTGAAGCCCGCCGGCTTCGAGAACAGCAAAGGCATCATCACGGCCGCCTATCTGAAGGACGCCACCGACAAGCAATGGGCCAACGACGCGGACTTCAAGGAATGGGAAGCGTGGATGAAGAAGTACCTGCCCGACGCCAACCCGGCCGATTCGGGCAACGCCTACGCCTACGCCGTGTCCGCTACGATGCGGCACTGTCTCAATGCCTGCGGTGACAACCTGACACGCGAGAACCTGATGAAGCAGGCCGCCAGCATGAAGGGCCTCGTGGT
>CAIYWM010000269.1 GCA_903929895.1 uncultured Alphaproteobacteria bacterium | reverse complement strand
CAGAGATCGATTTGGTCGAGGCCCCAGGTGATTCCGGCGACGTCGGGTAGCTCGCGCCCGTCATCCTTGCCGATCTCCGCCTTGATCAGCGCCGACAGCTTGCCGTTCATGGTCACGATGAGCTCGGCGTTGGCCTTGCGGTCGACTGCAAGGTTGTTCATCTCCGCGGGATCGGCGACGAGATCGTAGAGTTCGACATCGTTCCACCTGAACAGCTCGTCGATCGTCGCGGGATCGTTATGGTCGAGGGGCGAGAAGTAGCGCGTGAACCGGTAGCGGCCGTCGAAGGCGGACCGGACATGGCCGCGCTTCTTGAGATCGGGCCGGAACCCCTGTCGCTTGGCTTCTTCCTTCGGGTCCTTGCCGGTCATGGCTGCCCTGGCGGCGAAGTCGAAGACCGAAGAGTCGTTGCTGGCGAGGCCGCTGTAGGTGAACAGGGTTGCGGGCCGCGCGGCGTCGAGCGCCTGGCTGGCCGGATTGGCGAGCAGCGGTGACAGGTCCTTGCCCGGCAGGACCTGCCCTGCGAGCTCCGCGGCGCGATCGGCTTTTACGCCTGCCATGGAGAACATGGTGGGCAGCAGGTCGATATGGCTGCTGAGCGACTGGCACTGCTGGCCGCCCTTGACGTCGGGATGCACGGCGTACAGCGGCAGATGATTCGTCTGCTGGTAGGCGAACGGGCCCTTGCCGCGCAGACCGTGCGCGCCGGCCATCTCGCCATGGTCCGACGTGAAGATGACGATCGTGTTCTGGTCGAGCTGCAGCGCCTCCAGCTCGGCAAGCAGCGCCTCGATCGAGCGGTCCACGTTGCGGATGCAGTTTAGGTAGTAGTCGTTGAAACGCTTCCAGCGCGATTCCTCGGGTTGGATGTGCCCCAGGATAGGATCCCAGACGCGGTCGAACTCGCCATGCGCCCTGGGACGTCCGGGTGCGTCGAACGGCTGGCGCAGGTTTTCGGGAACGGAAACGTCCCAGGTCGCCTGGTAGAGCGTGTGCTCGGGGGCACGGGCCGCCTGGAGGCGCAGCTTGCCGGTATCCTGAACGTTTTTGCCCGGCGCGTCGGTGTTGAAGTACATGACATCGTGGGGGTTCACGAAGCTCACATACATGCACCAGGGCCTGCCGTCGTCGCTCAGCGGGCGGCCCTTGGTGCGCAGCCAGTTGATGGCGCTGCCGGCTGTGATGTGATCGAAGCTGTAGCCGCCCAGCGTGTGGCCGATCAGGTCACCCGGCGAGAAATTGTCGGCAAAGCCGTATTTCTCCATGTGCGGCGTCATGAACTTGTCGACGGAACCCGTGTCGAAGTCGCGGCTCAGGTGCCACTTGCCCTTGTAGGCGGTGTAGTAGCCCGCCTTGCGCAGCATCTGGCCGGAGGTCGGCGCCGCCAGGTCGCGCATCCAGGGCACATCGAGATTCTCGAACATGCCGTTGTTCGCGGTCTGCAGGCCGGTCACGATCACCGACCGGGACGAGGTGCACATCGTCGCCGGGCACTGGTGGTTGGTGAAGGTCGTCCCCGTGCGTTCCAGGCGCTCGTGACCCGGCAGCGACAGGCCCTTCGGCGACTTGTCGTGGAAGCGTTCCTGATCGGTGAACACGAACAGGATGTTCAGAGGCCTGCGGCTGCGCGAAACCGCGGGGGCCGTGCCCTGCGCCTGCGCGATCTCGACGGGTGCGGCAAGCAAGGAGGCCGACGCCACGGCGGCGGAGGATTTCAGGAAGGTGCGTCGTGTCGTCGTCTTCTGGGGGATGGTCATGGCTCGGGACCCTGGTTCGGTGATCGCCGCCAGTGGCGACCAAAATTGAATGCACCGTCCAAATTTGAGCGACAAGTTAAAAAAATGTAATCAGGTCCGCGACATGAAGAAGCTCCCTCGACCGCGGCGAGAGGCGCCTGTTGCCAGGCCGCCGAAGCGCGAGCGCACGCGGCGCCAGATCATCGAGGCTGCAATCGAGGTAATGGCGGAGCAGGGGCCGGCGAAGGTGGCCGTCCAGGAAATCGCCGCGCGCGCCAAAGTGACCACGGGCACGTTCTACAATCATTTCTCGAGCAAGGCGGAGATCGTCGAGGCCGTCGCAGGCTGGTTTTCGACCACGATGCTGGAGGGCGCGCAGGAAGCCCGCCTGGCTCTTCACAGCGGCGCCGAGCTGATGGTCGATGGTTGCCGGCGCTATCTCCGGATCGCCCGGGAAAGCCCCCCGACGGCGATGTTGATCCTCGAACTCACAACGACATCGCCCCGGATGCTGCAGGCGATCGGCAGGTTCGTGCTGGCCGATGTGAGGTTGGGCGTCCGCCAGAAGGAGTTTACGATCTTCAGCGAGCAGGCGGCCGTGGACCTCGTCCATGGCTACATCATGCTCGCCATGCGCCACATCGCGTCCCGTCAGCCGCCGTCGAGCTACGAGCGTTCGGTCATCGCGACCATTCTCCAGGGCCTCGGATTGCCGTCGCAGCGGGCGCTGGCCCTGGCCGACGGAAAGGCGGGCCGCGGAAAGTCTTGATTGCCGGATCGGCCTGCAGGACGGTGGGACGGACCCATCGGATCGCTCACGAGCGGCCATCGGGGGAGGGGGAGAGACATGGCGTCCGCGCGAAGCAGTGCGTATCGCACCGTGGCAGGTTTCCTGGTGGCGCCGATGATGCCGGCGCTCGTTCTTGCGGGCGTGGTGCTCGCCGCCGGCGGCGATTCGCAGACGCTCGGCTATGCCGCGTTTGCGGGCTACATTTCCTATCCCTTCGCCCTGTTCGTCGGCCT
>CAIYWM010000268.1 GCA_903929895.1 uncultured Alphaproteobacteria bacterium | reverse complement strand
TGATGGGCTCATGCCGCATGGCGCCGGACAGCGATCCGACCGCCGTCGTCGACGACCAGCTGCGCGTGCGCGGGCTCGAAGGGCTGCGCGTTGTCGATGCCTCGATCATGCCGACCATGCCCTCCGCCAACCTCAACGCCTCGGTGTTGATGATCGCCGAGAAGGCGGCCGACATGATCCGCGGCAAGCCGCCGCTCGACGCAACCATGTTGAAGGACTGATGGCCGAAGAGGCCGCCATCGACGCCCTCTCCGCGCTGGTCCCTGCGACCCTGCGCGCCCTGCACGCCATCGAGTTCGCCAGCCGGCACCTCTCGCCGCAGACACTGGCCCAGGTCGTCGAAGCCCTGGCCGGCCGCAACGACGATCTCGCGCCCGCCCTCGCCGCTTCGCGCGCGCTCGACTGGCCAGGACGGCTGGCGCCGGTGCGCGATCATCTCGAGCGGGCGGCGGTGTTCGCCGGGGAGGCGATCCAGGGTCTGATTGCCGCTCCCGAAGCGCCACAGCCGATCGTGGCCGCCTATCGCAGCCTGCGCGACTATCCGCGGGCCTGCGAGGCGCTCTATCCGCTTTCGCCGTTTCTTCGACCCGTCGGCAACTTCTTCCTCGAACAACCGGCGCGGAGCGACGAGGCCCTGCAGGCGCGCCTCGCCGCCGCCGATCCGACCCGCGAGGGCGTGGGCTTCATGCATGTCGCCGGTCCCTCCGGCACGCGCGGTGCCTTCTCGCTGTACGTGCCCGAATACTACGATGCGGCGAAAAGCTGGCCGCTGGTCGTGGCGCTGCATGGCGGCAGCGGCAACGGCGGCGCCTTCCTGTGGAGCTGGGTGCGCGAGGCGCGCACGCGCGGCTTCATCGTGCTGGCGCCCACGGCTTCGGGCAGTACCTGGTCGCTGATGGAGCCGGAGGTCGACGGGCCACGCATCCACCGAATGGCTGCCGATGTCGCCAACGACTGGAACATCGACGCCTCGCACCAGCTCCTGACCGGCATGAGTGACGGTGGCACTTTCACCTATGTCATCGGCCTGCGCGACGACTGCCATTTCACGCACCTGGCGCCGGTCGCCGCGAGCTTCCATCCGATGCTGATGAGCTTCGCCGACCCGGACCGCGTGCGCGGCCTGCCGGTTCACATCGTGCACGGCACGCAGGACTGGATGTTTCCCCCGGAAATGGCACAGGGCGCCGAGCGGGCCCTCAGGCAGGCCGGCGCCGACGTCGTCTATCGCGAGATCGCCGACCTGTCGCATACCTACCCGCGCGACGAGAATGCGCGGATCCTCGACTGGTTCCTGCCGACCGCGACTTAAGGCTTGTCGTCCATACCGACCGGCGTCGGCACGCCGGTCGTGACCGGCGGTGGCGGTGTCTTCCCGGCAAGTCGCAGGGTGCGCTCCAGCAGCAGCTCGTAGAGCGGCCGGCTGCCCAATGCCTGCGACACGGCGTTGGCCGTCACGCAGGTCACGATCAGCGGCAGGATGAGCGCGTAGCCGCCGGTCAGCTCGGCGGCCAAAACGACGCCGACCAGCGGCGCGCGGATGGAGGCGGAAAACAGGCCGCCCATCGCGGCGATGGCAAAGGCGGCGCCGGCCAGCGGCGGTAGCGGCACGGCCATCTGCAGCAGCGCCGCCGCGATCAGGCCCACGGTTGTCGCCAGCGTCAGCATCGGCGCGAAGATGCCGCCGGGAACGCCTACCGGATAGCTGAGCATGACGCCGACGAAGCGCAGCAGGCACAGCAGCAGCAGGATCTGGATGGGCAGGTTGCCGGTGACGAGGCCGGGAATCAGCAGTTCGCCGCCGCCCACGGCCTGCGGCAGCACGATGGCCAATGCGCCGATCGCCGCCCCGACCACGAGGGCCGGCACGAACGGCACCTTTCGGAACGTGGTCGCCACCCAGTCGAGCAGAAAGAGCAGCGTGCGGTTGAAGACGAGGCCCAGCCCGCCCAGGAACACGCCCAGCACCAGGAAGGCCGGCAGCAGCGACAGAGGCATCTCTGCATTGTCGAGCTTGAGCTGAGGCGCGGTGCCACCCACCAACTCCATGCCGATGGCGCTGGCCGCCGAGGCGATGATGACGGCAGTGTAGGAGCGCAGCGTGTAGCGGAACTGCTTACGCGTCTCCTCGACCACGAAAAGGATCGCCGCCAGCGGCGCATTGAAGGCAGCCGCCAGGCCGGCCGCGGCGCCTGCCGCCAGCAGGCCGCGCAACTCCGCCTCCGTCAGCTTCATGCGCTCCGAGACGGCCTGCGCGATCGACGCGCCGATGTGTATGGTAGGTCCTTCGCGTCCCGCGACGAGGCCGGACGACAGCGCCAGCACGCCGCCGACGAACTTCACCGGCAGCACGCGCCGCCAGCGCACCTCGCGCAGTCCCTCCATCGCGCCTTCGATCTCCTGGACGCCGCTGCCGGCCGCTTCGGGCGCGATACGACGCGTGAGCAGGAAGGATGCGACCAGGGTGATGGCGGCAATCCCTGCCGCCGCGACGATGGTCAGGGTGCCAGGCCCGAGACGCTCGACCAGCCACGACGGCCACTTGAGCAGAACATCGACGAAGAGATGAAAGGCGGCGCCGACGATGCCGGTGGCCAGGCCGCACAGGGCCGCCAGAAAATACAAGGCGCCATCGGAGATCGATTGCTCTGCCGGCCGATCTCCTGAAGTCACGCGCTACCTCCGATGATGAGGCGCAATAATGACCGGCACCAACCGGGTGTCAAAGCGTCAGCGCGTGAAGACGACGTCACTGATGTCGCTGCGCACTTCCCAGTGATGCCGCTCCAGTTCGGGATCGAGATGCTCCTCGGCCGGGAAGCCGAGGCAGAGATAGGCGACGAGGTTCCAGCCCGCCGGCACGTCGAGCGCCCGGGTCACTTTCTTCGGATCGAGGATCGAGACCCAGCCCATGCCGATCCCGTCGGCGCGCGCCGCCAGCCACAGGGTCTGAATCGCGGCCACCACGGAATAGTGCAGCGTCTCGGGCATGGTCTGTTGCCCGAGGCCGCTGCCGGTGTGCGTGCCGTCGTCGGAGAAGACCGCGAGATGGACGGGCGCTTCCTTGAGGCCCGCCAGTTTCAGGCCGGCATAGATCGCATGCTTCTCGCCGTCGTAGCCGGCAAGCGCGTCCTCGTTGGCCTCGCTGAAGCTCTCCACCACGGCGCGGCGGCGTTCCGCCGATTCGACATGCACGAACCGCCAGGGCTGGCTCAGTCCCACCGACGGCGCGTGGCTGGCAACTTCCAGCAGGGCGTCGATACGCTCGCGCGCCACCGGATCGGTACGGAAGCGCCGCACATCACGCCGCCACAGGACGAGCTCGCGAAACTCGGCCCGGAAGGCCGCGTCGAAAACCGGATGCGTCATCAACTCCACCGAATGAACGAAAGAACGAGGATGGTCGTACCCTTCGCAGAGGGATCATGGCAGCGACAGTCGGCGGTGTTCGGCTCCGGCGCACGCGGATGCCGGGTTCAGCCGATCAGGCCGGCCGCTTCGACGGCGGCGACTCCGCCCGCCACCATCACGAGGCAGCCGGCGATTATCAGCGCTGTCCGCTGCGCAGGCCACCTCGTTGCGCCCAGGGTGATCGCACAGGATGCGACGCCCAACCCAGTCTGGGCAACCAGCAGGCCCGAAACATAGGCGACGATCGCCACGGTCTCGGCGCCGACCAGCACGGAGCCCAGGGAATAGCCGTGCACGAGGCCCGCGACGGCGAAGACGACCGACGCCACCATGGGGCTCAGCGGCTGGCGCAACAGGATCAGGACGCCGATGACCATGGTCGTCAGCGCCACGAACAAGCCGTCCGCGGGAATATCATAGGGGCTGAGCTGTATCGCCACGCCGGCGATGGCGGCCAGCCCGAACGCCAGCACAGGCACGATGCCCCGTGCGGCGATACCGACCAGGATGCCGATGCCGATCATCGCGGCGAGATGATAGAGGCTGATCACCGGGAGGCCGACGCCCTGCATGAAGCCTTCGGCGAAGGTCTTCGGTGGATCCTCCTCGAGCATCTGGGCGAAGGCCGACACTTGCCACGCAGCGACGAGCACGGCCGACGACACGCCCCAGAATCTATTCGAAACCGACATCACCCTACCGGGCCGCTTGATTGGAGGCGCTTCTTGGGGCGCACGTTCATTCCAGTTAGGTTCCTGCGTTTTCGTCTATCAACCGGTTATCCGCACCGGAAATGTAATTTACAGACTGAGTTTGCGCTTCTTTTGGAGGCACATGCAAGTACGCGCACTGATGATCCAGGGGACCGGCTCCGACGTCGGCAAGTCGCTGCTGGTCGCAGGCTTCGCCCGGGTCTTCGTCCGGCGTGGCCTGCGGGTCCGGCCGTTCAAGCCGCAGAACATGTCCAACAATGCGGCGGTGACAGCCGAGGGCGGCGAGATCGGCCGCGCCCAGGCGCTGCAGGCGCGGGCGGCACGGGCGGCCGTCAGCGTTCACATGAATCCGGTACTGCTCAAGCCCCAGAGCGATGTCGGCGCCCAGCTCGTCGTGCAGGGCCGTGTCGTGGGCAACACCTGGGCGCGCGATTACCAGGCCATCAAGGCCGGCCTGCTCGGTGCCGTGCTGGACAGTTTCGGCCGTCTTGCCGCCGAAGCCGATCTCGTGCTGGTCGAGGGCGCGGGTTCCGCATCCGAGGTCAATCTGCGCGCCGACGACATCGCCAACATGGGCTTCGCCCGGGCGGCGGACGTGCCGGTCGTTGTGGTCGGCGACATCGATCGCGGCGGCGTCATCGCCAGCCTGGTTGGCACCAAGGCCGTGATCGATCCGCAAGACGCCGCGATGATCGTGGGCTTCATCGTCAACCGCTTCCGCGGCGATCCGAGTCTGTTCGCGGACGGCATGAAGCGGATCGCGGACCGGACCGGCTGGCCGGCGCTGGGCCTCGTGCCCTACTTCCCCGACGCCATCAGGCTGCCCGCGGAGGACGCGCTCAGCCTGCCCGGCCGCAGTATGCCAGGCGGCGCCGTAAAGGTCGTCGTGCTGGCCTATCCGCACCTCGCCAACTTCGACGATGTCGATCCGCTGCGTCAGGAGCCGGACGTCGATGTCGTGTTCGTTCGACCCGGCGAGCCCATTCCGGGCGATGCGAGGCTCGTCATCCTGCCCGGTTCAAAGGCCACCATTACCGACCTCGCCACCCTGCGCGAAGCCGGCTGGGACATCGACCTCAAGGCGCATCTCCGGCGCGGTGGACACGTATTGGGCCTCTGCGGCGGCTATCAGATGCTCGGCCGGCGCGTCGCCGACCCCGAGGGCATCGAAGGACCGCCCGGCAGCGTCGAAGGGCTCGGCCTGCTCGAGGCGGAGACCGTTCTGGGCGGCGACAAGGTCCTGGTCGAGGTCACCGGAAAGACCGTGGCAGAGGGCGTGCCGTTCAAGGGATATGAGATACATGTCGGCCGAACGACCACGACGGCGCGCCCGCTCCTCTACCTCGATCGCGGCGGTACCGATGGCGCGATCGACGCGAACGGCCGTGTCGCGGGCTGCTACATTCACGGCTTGCTGGCCGACGATCGCCAGCGGCGTCACTGGCTGCAAAAGATCGGCGCCGCGAGTTCCGGTCTCGACTACGAGGCCGGAATAGAAGACACGCTCGACCGGCTGGCCGATCATCTCGAAGAACATGTCGACTGCGCGCGGCTTCTCGATCTTGCGCGCATGCCACGATTCGGTGCTACGAGGTGAGCGAGCTCTCTTCGAGGAAGCCATGACCGATCCATCGCGCAGGACCTTCATCGCCGGCAGCGCCGCTCTCGCCGCGACGGCCGCTTGCGATACGCCTGCCCAGGCGCAGACGAGCAGCATCACCGGCGGCACCGAATCGGCCTTTCCGTCCGCCGAGGCGCCGGGCTCGAACGAGGGCGGCTACAACATCCTCTTCATCCTGACGGACCAGGAGCACTACATGGGTCCGCGCTGGCCCATACCGTTGCCGGGACACGAGCGGCTGCGCACCACGGGGACCTACTTCGAGAATCACCAGATCGCGGCGGACATGTGCTCGGCCTCGCGCGCGGTGATCTATACCGGCCTGCACATGCCGCATAACGGCATCTTCGACAATGCCGGCGTGCCCTACATGAAGAGCCTCGATCCAAGCCTGCCGACCATCGGCAAGATCCTGCGCAAGATGGGCTACTACACCGCCTACAAGGGCAAGTGGCACCTGAACGGCGCGATGGCGATGGAGAACCGCGCCGACGACATCAAGGCGCTGTTCGAGACCATGATGGATCGCGACTACGGCTTCTATGACTATACCGGCGTCGGCGACTTCATCGAGGGCGCGCAGGGCGGCTACCAGTACGACCAGATCACGGCGGCACAGGCCATCCAGTGGCTCAAGGCCAAGGGTCGGCCGATGACCGACAGGAAGCAGCCCTGGTATCTCGCGGTGAACCTCGTGAACCCGCACGACGTGATGTGGGTGAACACCGACAGGCGCGGCGAGAAGCCGGTACAGGCGGTCGAGGCCAAGCTCAAGATCGACCATCCGCCGGACGATTCCTTCTATCGACGGGAATGGAACGAGATCCCGCTGCAGAAAACCTGGCAGCAATCGCTCGACACGCCTGACCGCGTGCCGGCGCACCGCATCTACAAGGGGGCCAATGCCATCCTGACCGGGCTGATCCCGCAGGAGGAATGGCGCATGCGGCTCAGGCAGAACTACTACTTCAACGCCATTCGCGACGCCGACCAGCAGATCGTGCAGGTCCTGGAGCAGCTCGACCGGCTCGGCCTCACCGACAAGACCATCGTGATCTTCACGTCGGACCACGGTGAACTGCTGGCCAGCCACGGCGGCCTGCAGGGCAAGGGCACGACCACCTACCGGCAGCAGAACCACGTGCCGATGCTGGTGGTCCATCCCGAGATCAAGGGAGGCCAGCGCTGCCACGAACTCACCTCGCATCTCGACTTCGTGCCGACCATCGTCGCGATGACGGCGAAGTCGACGGAGCCGGTGGCCGATGCGATGAAGCGGATGAAGGGCCAGGATTTCTCGCCCCTGCTGCGACAGCCGGTGAACCCCGCCTTCACGCAGAAGCGCGGCGGCACGCTGTTCTGCTACAGCCAGCTCATGGTGCACGACGCCAATTTCACGCGGACTCTCTACGAAACCCTGCAGGACAAATCGATCGCCCGGTCGGACCAGTTCAGGAAGATCGAATCCTTCCCGGTCGACTGGAAACTGCGCGTCTGCATCCGCTCCATCGTCGACGAGCGCTACAAGTTCAGCCGCTACTTCTCGTTCCACGGCTTCAACACGCCGGCGACGCTGGAAGAACTGCGTGCCAAAAACGACCTGGAACTCTACGACCTCATGAACGATCCCGACGAGGTCGTGAACCTTGCATACGACTTCGAGCGCAACCGCGACCTGATCGCGATGATGAACGGCAAGCTGAACGCCCTGATCGCCCGCGAGATCGGCACCGACGATGGACGTTTCATGCATCTCGACCGATGGATCGACTGGAAGGACGCGCGGCCCACTGCGGTCAATCTTTAAGACGCAAGGGAAAGGTCCTTCGCTGCGCTCAGGATGACGAGGGTGCTCGAGAGACGCGGGGCGCCGATTCACACGCCACTGTCATCCCGAACGCAGTGAGGGACCCTTATCAGGTGCCGCAAAACGTTCGGTAGACGCGCTGGTCTTCGGGTGGCGGTTCGGTGTAGGCGGCGAACTCCGGCCGCTCTTCGAAGGGCTTCGCCAGCACCGCGAGCAACTCCTCGAACGGCGCGTAATCCTCGCGCTCGGCAGCCGCCGTCAGCGCCAGCTCGACCCGGTGGTTGCGCGGAATGTAGAGCGGGTTCGCGGCGTGCATTGCCGCACGGCGGCTGGCGCCATCCTGCGATTCGCGGGAGAGGCGCTCGCGCCAGCGCGGGACCCAGGCGTCGAAGGCTTGAGGCTTGTCGCCGAACAGGCGGCGGACCTCGTCGTCGGCCGCGGGATCAGCGGCGGCCTCTCCGAGACGGCGGAAGGCCAATGTAAAATCGGCCTGGCCGTCGGTCATCGCGTTGAGCAGATCCTGCGCCAGTTCCGAGTCGCCCGCTTCTTCGGTAAACAGCCCGAGCTTGCGCCGCAGGCCGCCGGTCAAGGCGCTGACATAGCGATCACGGAAGGTGCCCAGCGACTCGTTGGCAATGACCAGAGCCTTGTCGCTGTCGTCCGCCAGCAAGGGCAGCAGCGTCTCGCCGAACCGCGCCAGATTCCAGTGAGCGATGCCCGGCTGGTGGGCGTAGGCATAGCGGCCCTGCTGGTCGATCGAGCTGAACACTGTCTCGGGATTGTAGGCGTCCATGAAGGCGCAGGGCCCGTAATCGATGGTCTCGCCGGCAATCGAGCAATTGTCGGTGTTCATCACGCCGTGGATGAAACCGACGTGCAGCCACTTGGCCACGAGAGCGGCCTGCCGGGCGATCACCGCCTCGAACAGCGCACGATATGGCTCGGCGGACTCGCGGGCTTCCGGGTAGTGTCGCGCGATCACATGGTCGGCGAGCAGGCGCAGCGCCTCGGTGTCGCCGCGCGCGGCGAAGAACTGGAAGGTGCCGACGCGCACGTGGCTCGAGGCGACTCGCGTCAGCACGGCGCCGGGCAACTCGCCGTCGCGCCAGATCGGCTCGCCGGTGGTGACGGCGGCCAGCGAACGAGTCGTGGGGATGCCGAGCGCGGCCATCGCCTCGCTCACGATGTATTCGCGAAGAACCGGCCCGACCGCGGCGCGACCATCGCCGCTGCGCGAGAAGGGCGTGGGCCCCGAGCCCTTGAGCTGAATGTCGCGGCGCCGGCCATCGCGGTCCACGACCTCGCCCAGCAGGATGGCGCGGCCGTCGCCGAGCTGCGGCACGAAGTTGCCGAACTGGTGGCCCGCATAGGCGAGCGCGATCGGCTCCGAGCCCGGCGCCACGCGGTTGCCCGCCAGCATCTCCACGCCCTCGGGGGACGCGAGCGCTCCGGGATCGAGGCCGAGTTGCAGGGCGAGCGCCTCGTTCAGTTTCACCAGCCGCGGCGCCGCCACCGGCGTCGGCGGCAGCCGGGCATAGAACCGCTCCGGCAGCCTTGCGTAGCTGTTGTCGAACGGCAGACCCGGCAAGGTGTCCATGTTCCTACTCGTCGTAACGGGCGGTGGTGATGCCGCTCATGCGGTCGTAGTGGAGCGAAATGTTCTTCAGGGTGCAGAGGTTCAGGTACCCCCAGACGGCGGGCGGACCGCCATCGGCAAAGGTGACCTTGAGATCGCCCATGCACCAGTCCGTCGCCGCCCGGTAGGAGACTTCACGGGCCTCGCCCGGCCGGATGGCCGGCGGCCGCAGGACATTCGGCCCCCACATGTTGAGCTGGGTCGGCGAAACCGAGAGCTGGGCGATCGGATAGGCCATCGAATTCTTCAGCCGGAAGGTGGCTTCCTGGGCCGTCGCCTGCCCGGCGAAGAGGACGAGGGCGGCGACGACCAGACAGTGCAACTTTGACAAAACAACCTCACAGCGATCGATGGGTTGCCGGTGACTCTGTCGCAGATCGCCGAAGCGCGCTAGAGGGGGATGCATGACGCTGCTGATCAGCCATCCGTCGTTCCTCGAGCACGATACCGGCGACTATCACCCCGAGCGGCCCGACCGGTTGCGTGCCGTAACGGCGGCTCTGGCCGACGAGGAATTCGCAGATCTCACCCGCCTGATCGCGCCCGCCGCCACGATCGAGCAACTGACGCGGGTCCATCCGCGAGCCTATGTCGATGCGATCCTGGGCATCCGCCCGCCGGAAGGCGAGCTGGTCCATGTCGATGCCGACACGGTGATGAGCGCCGGCAGCGCCAATGCCGCCCGCCACGCCGCCGGCGCCGTCGTGGCCGCCGTCGACGGCGTGCTGGGTGGACGCGCGCGCACAGCCTTCGCCGCCGTGCGCCCGCCCGGCCATCATGCCACGCCGGACGTGCCCGGCGGCTTCTGCCTGTTCAGCAACGCCGCGATCGGCGTCCTGCATGCGCGCGCCGCCCACGGCCTCCGGCGCATCGCCCTGATCGACTTCGACGTCCATCATGGCCAGGGCTCGCAGGCCGTGGTCGAGACCGACCCCGACCTGTTCTACGCCTCGTCCCACCAGTATCCGCTCTATCCCGGCACCGGCTCGCCGCGCGAGCGCGGCATCGACGGCAACGTCGTGAACGCGGCCCTTCCGGCCGGCAGCGGCAGCGCGGCCTTCCGCGCGGCCTGGGCCGACCGGCTCCTGCCGGCGCTCGACACCTTCGCACCCGAACTCATCATCGTCTCGGTGGGCTTCGACGCCCATCGTCGTGATCCCCTGGCACAGCTCGACGTCGAGACCGAGGACTTCGTCTGGCTGACCGACGAGCTTCTCGCCATCGCCGAACGACACAGCCGCGGACGCCTCGTATCCGTCCTGGAAGGCGGCTACGACCTTGCCGTCCTCGCTGAGTCCGTTGCAGCTCATGTGCGAGCGTTGATGCGCACTGAAGGCGACTTGCGCTTGTAACGATCTCGGGTGATTTTCTCGCCGCGTGAAGAACAACAGCCATGGCCTCTTCCTCGGCATACTGCTCTGGGTCGTCGCCGCTATCCTGTCAGGTCCGACGTTGGCCGCCGGCGGCGCCCATATCGTGGACGATTCCGAGGTCGAGACGCCCGGCACCTGCCATCTCGAACTGTGGGTGTCGCGCTTCGTGCCGGGCGACGGATACGCGAATGTGGGGCCGGCCTGTACGTCCCTGAAAATTCCCTGGCTACAGTTCGGCGTGAACTATCAGCACTACTGGGATGAAACCACCGCCGCGCCGCTGATCGGGCCGGCGCTGAAAATCAATTTCCAGCCCGCCTCGGCAGGCGTGGGCGTCGCGTTGGGCATGACCGCGGGCGTCAATGTGCAAACCGGCGAACTGGGCTTGGCCAGCCTGCTCGCCCTGGTGACCGTGCCGATCACGGACAAGGTCCGGATCAACCTGAATGCCGGCTGGAGCTATCTGAACGCCGAACATCCCACCGCGTTCTTCTGGGGCGGCCAGGTCGAGGTCAATGTCGGCTGGGACGTCACCCTGATGATGGAAGCCTTCGGCCGCCAGCCCGGCATCATCGGCAACCAGATGGGCCTGCGTTACACGCCGGCCGCCCACCCACAGTTCGATTTCGACCTGCTCGTGGGAACAACCTACGACGAGTTGAGTACGAAGTTCTTTACGGTTGGCGTCACCGTTCGATTCTGATCCGACGGTTCGACGCTATTTCCGGTCCATGTACCAAGTGCCGTCCCATCCGGCCGGGACGCCGTCCCGCAGAAGCCTTTCGCAGCGCCCGACGTAGACGCGGCAGGGCGGGTCCTCTTCGCGCATCGCCGATGCGGCCCGGAAGCCCGCCAATGCTTCGTCGAAGCGGCCCGCCACATAGGCCTCGCGGGCCTTCTCCCAGGCGGCGAGAAAGGCTGCATGCTCGGCGCGGCTGGCATCCTCGCCCATCGGTTCATAGACGTCGTGCGCTTCCGTCGTACCCACGGCCACAACGCGGTCGATGTGCCGCCACACGAACAGCTTGGAGGTCGCCCCGGCGACCTCGCCGCTCGCCAGAATCTCGGTGCCATAGACCTTGTTCATGCCTTCGAGGCGCGAGGCCTGGTTGGCGACCTGACCGACAAGCGTGTAGTTGATGCGCTCGCGCGCACCGACATTGCCCACGACCGCCGGACCGGTATGCAGACCGAAGCGTGTGCGGAAACCCGGCCGCCCGCGATCGCGCCATTTCTCCGACAAGGCATGGCCTGCCGCTGCGGCCTGCAGCGCGCCGCGGCAGGCGTTGGCGATATGCTCCGGATCGGTCTCCGGTGCATTCCAGAAGGCCATGATGCTGTCGCCGATATACTTGTCGATCGTGCCGCGATTGGCCGTGATCGCCGAGCCCAGCGCCTCGAAGTAGCGCGACAGGCGGTTGGTCAGCAGTTCCGGCTCCATCGTCTCGGTCAGCAGCGAGAAGCCCTCGATGTCGGTGAACATCACCGTGACCTCGCGACGCGTTCCGCCGACGCCGCTGCTCTCCGGCGACCGCATGATCTGCTGCACGAGAGTCTTCGAGACGTAGCGCCCGAAGATCTCCAGCCCGGAGCGCATGTTCTCGACCGCATCGGACAGGCGGGCGATCTCCGTGATACGGCTCTGCACGGGCTGCCGGTCCGAGAAATCGAGCTGGCGGATGCGCTCCGTCTTGAGGGCGATGCGCGCGATCGAGCGCGACAGGATCAGCGATGCGGCCAGCGCGCCGATCACCGCAAGGGCGACGGCAAGCGCCGCCGCGATCGCCGCCCGTTGCAGCAACACCTGCGATTCGGCCGTCAGCTCGCGCACCGGCACTGCCGCGGCGATCACGAAGCGCTGCCCCAGCAACTGCGGCATGCGGTGGACGATCACACGATAGACATGGCCTCCGGCCTCGACCTGGCGGTCGATCTTCGCATCGGTTGCGACCGCCTCCCCCACGGACTTGCGCAGGATCTGTCGCACCAGCGCGTCCGACGGCAGGCACCCGGGCAGCGTCGGCGCGCAAGGCTCCGACTCGATCTCCACCCCTCCACCGGCATGCCCGACCACGATCACCGAATTCGCCGTGATCTTGTAGGCGGTGAGAAGCTCCGACAGGGTCTGGAGAGTGAAATCGAAGCCCATGACGCCGAGGCCCGAGCGCAGGGGAATGCCGGCCGAGATACCGTGGTCGGGCGTCTGGGCGAAGCGGTACGGCTCCGTGAGGATCGGCGCATTGGCCCGCATGGCGTCGACGTACCAGGGTCGCATACGGGCATCGAAATACGAGGTCGTCGTCTGGGTGGGGGTGTAGCTGCCGTCGGGCAGATAGAACCAGTAGGTCTCCGGGCGCGGTGGCTTGCCCGCTTCGATCACACGCACAATGATCGATTCGCCGTCCGGTGCATCGTA
>CAIYWM010000267.1 GCA_903929895.1 uncultured Alphaproteobacteria bacterium | reverse complement strand
GGGCCAGCCGTGGCTGCAGAACTTCTTCACCGTGAGCGGCACCAGCCTGCTCGACGGGCTGAACCTGCCCAACCGCGCCATGATGATCGTGTCGCTGAAGCCCTATGCCGAGCGGCCCGGCCACGAGATGTCGGCCTTCGCGGTGCTGGAGCGGCTCAACAAGGCGTTCCAGCGCGTGGCCGCGGCCAACGTCTATGCCTTCAACCCGCCGCCGATCGCGGGGCTGGGCAACTCCGCGGGCTTCGAGTTCGAGGTGCAGAGCCTGACCGGCGCCCCGCCGGAGGAGATCGTGGCGGTGGCGCGCGGCGTCATCAACGCCGCGCAGAGCGCGCCCGAGCTGGCCGGCGTCTTCACCACCTACAGCGCCTCGACGCCGCAGATCCGGCTGGAGCTCGACCGCGATCGCGCCGAGACGCTGGGCGTCGCCATCCCCGACATCTTCGCCGCCCTGCAGACCGCGATGGGCAGCCGCAACGTCAACAACTTCAACATGTTCGGCCGCACCTGGACGGTGCGCGTACAGGCCGACGCCGCCGACCGCCGCTCCGTCGATGACGTGAACCGCGTGCGCGTGCGCTCGTCGAGCGGCACCCTGGTGCCGCTGCAGGCGATGGCGACGCTCGAACTCACCACGGCGCCCGCCACCATCAACCGCTACAACAACCTGCGCTCGGTGACGCTGAACGGCGCGCCGGCCGCGGGCTATTCCTCGGGCGAGGCGATCGCGGCGATGGAGCGGGTGGCGCGCGCCAGCCTGCCGCCGGGCTACGGCTTCCAGTGGGCCGGCACCGCGCAGCAGGAGAAGGAGGCGGGCAGCCAGACCGGCTTCGTCCTCGCGCTCGCGGTGCTGTTCGCCTACCTGTTCCTGGTCGGCCTCTACGAGAGCCTGGCGCTGCCGGTCGCGGCATTGCTGTCGGTGATCGTCGGCCTGTTCGGCGCGCTGGCCGCGCTGTGGCTGACCGGCCTCGCCAACAACATCTACGCCCAGATCGGCATCGTCGTGCTGATCGCGCTGGCGGCCAAGAACGCGATCCTGGTGATCGAGGTCGCCATGCACGAGCGGGCGGGCGGCAGCGATCCGGTGACGGCCGCCACCTCGGCCGCCGGCCAGCGCTTCCGCGCCGTGATGATGACCTCCTTCGCCTTCATCCTGGGCCTGGTGCCGCTGGTGATCGCCTCGGGCGCGGGGGCGGCGACCCAGCGCGCGGTCGGCACCGCCGTGTTCGGCGGCATGCTGGCGGCGTCCTGCCTCGGCATCTTCGTGATCCCGGGCCTCTACGTCGCCTTCGAGAAGATGCGCCGGGCCGTGCCCGAGATGCTGCGCAAGCCCTTTCGCGGTCCGAAGCTTCCGGAGAAGGGGCAGGGCTGACACGTCGCCGAGCGCACGGCGGCTTCATGGGACTCGCATTGGCCTCGGAGGAGAGGCAGCAGCTGATTGCCGGGTGGGGACACCGCCGTTACGCTTCCGTGCTTGCCGCCTCATCGGGAGATGCCGCGTGTCCGCGAGAACCATCCTCACCACGATCGGGCTTTCGGCCTGGCTGCTGGCGTCGGCTGCGGCCTTTCTCTTCGTCGCCTATACGACCTTCTTCGGGATCGCCGTCATCGGCCTTGCCATTTGCTGGATCGCCACACAGTTCGAACTGGATGGGGATGCGCCGGTGGGTAATGCCCTCAACCCGGGATTCCTCGCAGCGCAAGTGCAGGCCAAGCGCGACCTGCCCAAGGAGCAACGCCTCTCCGCGCAGCATGAGCAGTCGCTTGCGAACCAGTCGGCGCGCTTCTTCAAGCTGTTTGGCTTGAGCCTCGTCGTCATCGGCCTGTGCGGCGGCCTGTACTACCAGCTCTGATGGTTCATTCCCGCCGTCCCGACCGGCGTGAGCCGGTGGAGGGACCTTTTGTCTTCCGTCAGGGGCGTGACGGGTGGTGCAGCCGGTGCCGCAGGCGATCGGCGTGCGTGTGGAGGTGGCGGCGTAGCCCGCGAAGCAGGCCGCCTTTTGCCGTCGCCTCGAAGATCTCGCCGGGTCCCTCGGGATCGAGCACCTGGTTGTCGGCCAGCCAGGTCTCGACCTCGTGCAGGTCGGGGATCTCGTAGGGGCGCAGCGAGCGGCCCTCGCCGCGCAGCGCCTCGATGGCCGCGATCAGCGAGCCCTTGCCGTCGATCGCCGCCGCGACCGCGTCGGCCGTCACGCCGAGATGCTCGGCCAGCAGCCCGTCGCGCAGTGCGCGGATCGTCGGCGCGGCGCTTTCGTTGCCGGGCAGGGTCGCATCGAGCGTGACGTCGCATTCGGTGTCGAGGCGCATCGAGCGGTTGTTCAGGTTCGACGACCCGACATGCAGCACTTCGTCGTCGACGATCGTCATCTTCGCGTGCACGTAGATCGGCTCGCCGGCTTGCGTGAAGGGGTGATAGATCCGGAATCGTCGATGGCAATCGAGATGTTCCAGCGCCCCGTAGAGCCGGGCGCGCGCCGTATCCATGGCGACCGGCTCCAGCCAGCCCTGCGATTTGAACGGATTGACCAGCACGATCTCGGGCCCGTCGGGCTCCTCCAGCCGGTGGGCGATCGCCTCGGCGATGCGACGCGACGCGAAATACTGGCTCTCGGCGTAGATGTATTTCCGGGCGCGGGCGATCAGCGCGAGATATGTCGCCTCGATCTCGCGCACCGGCGCGCCGCCATTGCTGTCCCCCTCGGGCCGCGACCGGCAGATCGCCACCGAGACATCGCGGAACTGCGCCTCGATCCCCTCGGGCCAGCAATCGGCGCCGCAATCGACCGGTTCCAGCGCGTGGCCGCCGGCCGCCTCCCATCGTTTGCGCGACAGCTCGCCCAGCGCTGCCGCGACAGGACCTTCCAGGATCGTGGTGGCATCGTGCCAGGGCGCGTAGGGGCTGCCGCCCGGGCCGACGCGGCGCGGGTCGCCGTCGCGATGCTCCGGCGTGTCCCAGCGGTTGCTGGTCATGTCGATGCCGCCGCAGAAGGCCAGGCAGTCGTCGATCACGACGATCTTGTGATGGTGCGACGCGCCCAGCGTCACGGCACTGTCGAGCCGCGTGTGGATGCGCGGGTGCGCCATCCAGCGCATCAGCGTGAAGATCGTGGTGCCGCGGAACAGGGTGCGCACCGCGCCCATGTTCCAGCGCAGCAGGAAGACTTCGAGGTCCGGATTGCGCTTCACCAGCCACAGCACGAACTCGCCCAGGGTGCGCGGCTCGCCCGGCAGCCGCTCCTCGCCGAGCTCGATGCGGGCGTCGAAATCCCAGCCGATCAGCATGATGCGCTTGCGCGCCTTGAGCATCGCCTTGCGGCCGACCTCGAAGTAGGCCTTGGCATCGACGATCAGCCCGGCCCGCGTCGCGGTCTCCCGGCGCCAGTACTGGGCCGTCGTGTCGGTGCTGTCGGTTGCCTTCATTCGTGCAGTCTAGCGTATGGAAAGGCGACGAGTGGGCCGCATGTGCGTCAGAAGTGCCAGGCGAGGCGCAGCGTTGCGTTCTGATTGAGGTACGACGTCCCGGCCGAAAGCCCGTAGGCGGCCTTGGCCTCGAAGCCATGGGCGCGATAGATCTGCAGCCCGGCTTCGAGGGTGGCCAGGACGTTGGGGCCGACCACCGTCGCCTGGAAAGCGCCCAAGCCGGCGAGCGGGCCGGAGACGAACCAGGTCTGGAAACTCGAGCGGCTGTCGGGCAGCACCGTCGCGCCCGCCACGAGGTAGGGCC
>CAIYWM010000266.1 GCA_903929895.1 uncultured Alphaproteobacteria bacterium | reverse complement strand
GGGCCTGGATCGTGACGTCGAGCGCCGTCGTCGGCTCGTCGGCGATCAGCAGCGCGGGCTCGCAGGACAGCGCCATCGCGATCATGACCCTCTGGCGCATGCCGCCGGAGAGCAGGTGCGGATAGTCGTCCACGCGCTGTTTGGCCGAGGGGATGCGCACCAGCTCGAGCATTTCGATCGCGCGGGCCTTGGCGGCCTGCGGCGACAACTGTGTATGCGCCATGATGGCTTCGACGATCTGCTGGCCGATCGTATGGACCGGATTGAGCGAGGTCATCGGTTCCTGGAAGATCATCGACATCTTGCCGCCGCGCAGGCGACGGCGTTCGTCGGGCGAGAGGCCGAGCACGTCCCGGCCTTCGAACAGGATCGCATCGGCCGCGACCTGGCCGGGCGGGCTCGCCACCAGGCCCATGACGGAGAGCGAGGTGACGCTCTTGCCGCAGCCGGATTCGCCGACCAGGCCGACGGTGCGGCCGCGGCCGACGGAGAAGTCGATGCCGTCGACCGCACGGAACAGGCCGCGGTCGGTGTGGAAGTGGGTGCGGAGACCGCGGACCTCGAGGAGCTTTTCCATCAGAAGGAGTAATCCAGGCCCTTGTAGAAGGTGTTCTGGTAGAGCATGTGCGGTCGCACGCCCTTCAGCTTCTTGAGACTGGTCGTGTACATCGCGATGTTCATGACCGGCATCCAGAGGTGCTCCTCCGTCACCCGCTGCTGGGCCAGCGCGTAGTACTTGGCGCGGTCGGCATCGGTGATCGAGGCCCGGCCCATCTTGAGATATTCGTCGGTCTTGGCGTCGTTCCAGTTCATGCGGTTGGGCGCCGGCATGTTCTTGGAATCGAAGTAGAAGTTCAGCAGGTCGCCGGACGAGATGTAGGGGAAGGTGACCGTCCAGAGTTCGAAGTCCTGCTTGCCCATCTCGGCCGGCGCGATGGTCGAGTCGTAGCCCACGATCTTCCAGTCGACGCCGATCTTGCGCATGTAGCCCTGGATCGCCTCGGAAACGCGCGGGAAATAGGCGACCTGGGTGAACAGGACCCGGGGCGCCAGCTTGACGCCGTCCTTCTCGCGGATGCCGTCGCTGCCCACCTTCCAGCCGGCCTCGTCGAGCAGCTTCTTGGCCCGCTCGACATCCTCCTTGATGAGGCTCTTGGTCGAGTCGGCGAAGTCGAGCGCCTTGGGATCGATGAAGGTGTAGGCGGGCTCGGCATTGCCCAGCATGATGCCCTTGACGATGTCGGCGCGGTTGATGGCGATGTTCATCGCCTCGCGCACGCGCTTGTCGGCCACCATCGGGCGCGTGGTCTTGTAGCCGTAGTACATGAGCTGGAAGTTGGGCTTGGCCTCCTGGACGTTGAGGTTGGGCGACGCCTTGACCTGCTGGATGAACTGCAGCGGGATCTGGTGCGTGACGTCGAACTGCCCGCCCATCATCGCCGCGACCCGGCTGGAATCCTCGGGAATGATCTTGATGCTGAGCTTCTCGAACTTCACCGGCCCCTTGTTGGCATACATCGAGGGGCCCCATTTGTAGGCGTCGTGCCGCTTCAGCACGATCTCGGTGCGCGGCTGCCAGCTCTCGAAGCACCAGGGTCCGGTGCCGTCGATCGCCTTGACGCCGTAGTCCTTGCCGAGCGCCTCCACGCTCTCCTTGTTGTGGATCGCCGTCGTGAACATGGTGAGCTGCAGCAGCAGGTCGGCGAACGGCTCGTTCAGCTCGTATTCGACCGTGTAGGGATCGGGCGCGCGCAGCTCCTTGATGTTGCCGGCGCGCCAGGCGAGCGGCGCCTTGAGCTCGGGGCTGGTCAGCCGCTTGAAGGAGTAGATCACGTCCTCGGCCGTGAACTTCTTGCCGCTGCAGAAGCTCACATCGTCACGAAGCTTGAAGGTGTAGAGCTTGCCGTCCGGACTGATCGTCCACGATTTGGCGAGGTAGGGGATCGCCGTCTTGCCGTCCCAGTCCATCGCCACCAGCGTGTCCTGGAACATGTTGACGATGTCGGAGGTCGGCGACCAGGTCGTGCGCTGGCCGTCGTAGTGCGGCGCATCGAGCGACTTCATCATCCGCAAGGTCTGCGCCTCCGCCACCGGGGAGAGGCCCATCACGCCAAGCAACGCCGTTACGCCCTTCAGGAACTTACGCATCGCTTCCTCGCCTTGTTGTTGTTCAGTGCGTCACGTCGGGACCCTTGTCGTGGGAGTGTGCAGGATCAGCTCTGCAGTCTCGGATCGAGGACGTCGCGCAGGGCGTCGCCCAGGAGATTGGCGGCCAGCACGATCACGAAGATCATGAAGCTGGGGATCGTCGCGATGTGCGGCGCCATGAACAGGAAATCGCGGCCCTGCGCCGCCATCATGCCGAGCTCGGCGGTCGGCGGTTGCGCGCCCATGCCGAGGAAGCCCAGCGCCGAGCCGATCAGGATGATCTGGCCGAAGCGCAGGGTCAGGAACACGAAGATGGTCGAGATGCAGTTGAGCGTGAGGTAGCGCCAGATCAGCGTGCGGTCGGAGACGCCGACGGCGCGGCCCGCTTCCATGAACTCCTGGCTCATGATGCCGATCGCGGCGCCGCGCGCCACGCGGGCCACGTCTGGAATGGTCGCCACGACCAGCGCGATCACCACGGCGGTGAGGCCGGCGCCGAAGATCGCCGCCACGGCGAGGCCGATCAGGATCGCCGGGAAGGCCAGCATCACGTCGACCAGCCGCATGATCCAGCCGTCGAGGCGGCGATAGTAAGCCGCCAGGATGCCGAGGAAGCCGCCCAGGAAGCCGCCCAGGATGACGCCGACCAGGCCGAGCATCAGTGTGTTGCGCGAGCCGTAGATGACGCGGCTCAGTATGTCGCGGCCGGTATTGTCCGTGCCGAACCAGTGCTCGGCACTGGGCGGCTGCATCACCTTGGTGAGATCGGTGAGGTAGGGATCGTAGGGCGCGACCAGCGGCGCGAAGAGGGCGGCGAGCCCGATCGTGGCCAGCAGCAGCGCGGCGACCACCGCCACCTTGTCGCGCGCCAGCCGGCGCAGGACACCGGAGCGCGAGAAGACGCCGTTCTCGTCGGCGGCTGTCGGTGTGGGGGCGTTGAGGG
>CAIYWM010000265.1 GCA_903929895.1 uncultured Alphaproteobacteria bacterium | reverse complement strand
GCCAGATCGACCGGCACATGTCCGTAGTTCATTCCCTCGTGGAGATAGTCATACCCCGGTGCGGAAAACGGTGTGCTGGCCCACCAGTCAAATTGCGAGGAAATTCTGTCGAATCCGGGACAAACCGTATGACCGATAAACAGGTGACGAGAAGGTAAGAGATCGGGTGCCCAGAGAAGAGGTCCCCCGTTCATGTGGTCGAAGTTGAACGACGGACCTGCAGCATTGCCGATACACTGTCCGCTGAGCCGGTCGACGACATGGCCACCCTGCTGAAGATGCGACAGGAACGCGAACGCAAAGCGAAGAAACCAAACATCGGTGCCGGGCACGAAGGCCACGACCGGAAGTATCTTGACAGGGCGATGAGCATGTCGCGTCAGGGCTCGCAGCATCCGTTCGAACATTTACTCCGGCCACTACTTGTCAGAAATCAAAGCATTGCGGGATGTTGGCTAGGCTATTCATAAAAGCCACATCATGGGGGCGGCTGCAATCGCGAACAGCCCTCATCTTTTTCGAGATCGGGAGGCTTCCGGCAGCCTTGAGCTCAAGGGCGGGAGCGGCACTCTGCTTTTTCGCCCCCAAGAGTACACCCTTGGGCCCGGGGCAACCGATACCGGGTGCCGCGACTGCCCGCTCAGGAAGTGGCTTTTTGCATTCCTTCAGTCTGAGAACAGGAACCCAACGCAGGTCCTTTCGTCGACGCGCGCAGCCTCAACGGTCCGCCGTCTGCGTCAGGAGCCGCCGGTTGACGAGTTCGCGCATCACGAGGTCCGCCACCACACGATTGCCCTCGGCCGAATGGTGGTCGGAGCGGTAGAGCGCGTCGGCGCCGCGGGCGTCAACGACCCCCTTCAACGTCTCGGAAAGATCGACCGGGATGAGTCCGGCGGCGGCCGCACAGCCCAGCACCGTCCGGACGGCACGGTGTTCTGCCGTGCCGTACAGCCCGTTGTCCTTCCAGTAGCCGCGGCTGTATTGCGCCATGACCACCACCGGTACGCCCAAGGCGGCGAGCCTCGGCATCAACAGGCAGGCGATCGCCTCGCCGGCGCCGGCCGGGGCGCCCCGGACCTCGCTGAAGTACCAGCCCCGCTGGATACCGAGCCGTTCGACCACGAATTCAGCCAGGGCAAAGCGCCCCAGCCACTCGGCGGCCGCGGGGAAGCGGATCGGCTCGCCCGGCTTTCCGGGGACCGGCACATTATGCAGATCGAGCGTCCCGTCCTTCACCGTGAAATAAGGCTTCTCGCGGCTCCACGCGACCCGCAGTTCGGCCCGCCTGATATCGCCGGGCGTGAAACTCGCAATGACGAAAAGCGGCTTCACCTTGGGGACGAGTTGCTCGGTGCTGATCACCATCTGGTCGAACGCATATCCGCTGACGCCCGCGTTCACGACCTTCCGGCCGACCATGTCCTGCAGATAGGCGGGCCACGCTTCGTCATCCTTCACCTCGTCGCCCTTGGCGAAGGACGAGCCGGTGACGAGGATTGGAGGTTCGGCGAGGGACGCCTGGGGGGTTGAGCGCCGGAAACCGCCGGCATCGGAATTGTAGGCGCCCGACACGCAGTTCGCCGGAGCCGTCCAACCGATCGCCGCGTTGTAGACGTACTGGCATCTTTCTCCGCCCGGGCCTGCTCCCATGCGCTGGCGGGCGAGGTTGGGCCAGTTCACGAGCCCCTCGGGGCCCCACAGCACCAGCCGGTATCCGACTTCGAGCAGCGCCAGCGACACCAGAAGCGATGCCGTCACCAGGGCGATGCGCGCCACCCAACCTGTCGTTTTCGAACGGAGCTCTCGCTCGCCTTTCGGGGCAGCACCGGCTGCCTCTCGATCGACGTTCATTCCCTCACCTCCAGAGCGATCAAACTAACATTCGACCGCCGGGGAAGGGAATGTGTCGCCGCGCCGTAGGCTCCGGCGCGAAACGCATGGCCGCCTGAAAAACTCCTCGCTTTCGTCAGGAAGCGGACGGAAACGCGAGACCTGCGGCCGCCCGAGCGAGCGCCCCATCGCGCGCCTCGAGTTCATCCATTATGGAGAAGTGGTTGAGTCCGCCAAGCGGCAACAACTCACTCGCGAGTCCCGCCGCACGACGCGCCTCGTGATACGCGATCGACTGGCGCTGCAGTTCCGGCAGCTCGGCGGTGCCATAGGCCAGCACGACGGGGGCGCTCTTTTTCGGCAGATGCAGGAGCGGGCTCGTCCGCGCCGCTTCCTCCGCCGTGAGATTCAGTTTTTCGCTGAGATAGTTCAGGCGGCAGGGCTCGACGTCGTAGATGCCGCTGATGGCGAGGCCGGCATCGACCTCGTCCATGGCCAGCGTCGTCGCCGTCAGGTGGCCACCCGCAGACCAGCCCGACACGACCAGCCGATCCTGCGCCACCCCGTGACGCGGCCCTTCCCGGCGCAGCCAGCGCACCGCTTCAGCGATCTCCTCGACGATGGCCGACAGGGTGGCCTCGGGCGCCAGCGTGTAGCCCAGGAACGCGACGTCCATCCCGTTCGCGAGCGGCCCTTCGGCCATGCAGGCGAAAATCTCCTTGGCGTTGCGCTGCCAGTAGCCGCCGTGGATGAAGGCGAACAGCGGCGCCTTCGCACGGCCGCAGCGGTACAGGTCGAGCTTGTTGCGCGGCCGCGGGCCGTAGGCGAGATCGAGCCCCTCGGCATGGAGCGCCCGGAAGCGTTCGCTGCGCGCGATCCAGCCGTCGCGGCGCGGGCCCGAATCGGCCACGGCGTTGGTATTGTCGTAGGCCTTGTCGAGCTCAGCCCGCGTCATGCCGCACCACACGATCTCACTCATCGGCAAATCTCCCGTTGCAGGCGTCTCCTGTAGCACAGCCCTTCCCCGCTCTTCCGTTCGGTGCGAACGTCGCCTGGATGTCTTCTGCCGCCCGACCGACCGCCATACGCGGCCCCGCCCTCAGCTTCACCGGCGATCCGTTCCGCGACGGACTCGAGCGGACCCTCGTCCACGAGCCCGATGCGATCGTGGCGATGCAGGACGGGCGCATCACGCACTTCGGACCGGCCGCGCGCGTCGCCCCGCTGCTGCCGGCCGGCACGGAGATCCGGGACTTCGGCGGGGACGCCCTGATCTCCGCGGGCTTCATCGACACCCACGTGCATTTCCCGCAGACGCCGATGATCGCGAGCCACGGCGCCCAGCTCCTCGACTGGCTCGAACGCTACACCTTTCCGGCCGAGCTGAAGTTCGCCGACCGAGCCTACACGCGGCGCGTTGCCCGCGCCTTCCTGCAGGAGAACCTGCGCAACGGTATCACGACGAGCTGCGTCTATTGCTCCGTGCATCCCCATTCGGCCGACATCCTGTTCGAGGAGGCGGAAGCGCTGGGTCTGCGGCTCGCGGCCGGCAAGGTGCTGATGGACCGCAATGCGCCGGACGGGCTGCGCGACAGCGCCCAGTCCGCCTACGACGACTCGCTGGCCCTGATCCGCAAATGGCACGGGCGCGGGCGACTGCTCTATGCCATCACGCCGCGCTTTGCCGGCACGAGTTCACCCGAGCAGCTCGCCGCCGCCGGCGCGTTGTGGCGCGAACACCCCGACTGCCTGATGCAGACTCACATCGCGGAGACTGAGGCCGAGGTCGCCTGGATCAAGGAACTGTTCCCCGACCGCGGCAGCTATCTCGACGTCTACGATCATCACGGACTTTGCGGCAAGCGCGCCGTGTTCGGTCATGGCATCTGGCTGGGCGACGACGAACTGCAGCGCCTGCATGCGGCCGATGCCGCGATCTCCCACTGCCCGACCTCGAACTTCTTCCTGGGCAGCGGCATGTTCGACATTGCGCGTGTCAAGCGCGCCGACCGCCCCGTCCGCGTCGGGCTCGGGACCGATATCGGTGCCGGCACCTCCTTCTCGATCCTGCAGACGCTCAACGAGGCGTACAAGGCCGCGCAGCTCAACCGCTATCCCCTCTCAGCCGCCCATGCCTACTATCTCGCCACGCGCGGTTCGGCGGCGGCGATGCATCTCGAAGACAAGGTCGGCAGCATCGCCCCCGGCATGGAAGCCGATCTCGTGGTGCTCGACATGCGCTCCACGCCCCTGATCGCCTTCCGCATGGACGAGGCTCGCGACTTCGCCGAGCAGCTCTTCATCCAGATGATCCTGGGCGACGACCGGGCGGTCCAGGCGACCTACGTCGCCGGCCGGCTGGCCCATGACCGGTGAAGACGGATTGCTTTCCCTAGGGTTAATTTTCGGCGACAGACCATAAATATGGTGGTCGAGGGGCAGGTTTGGGGCTAGGCTTTCCTCGGTAACTGAGGGAGGGTTTTTATCCGTTCGAGGACATGTCCCCCGACGGAAACTGGTTCACCGGTGGCACTTCCACCGCGTGCCCTATCGACCTCACCCTTCAGTCAGACCATCGATCGCCAACGCCTCCGCTCGCCGGGGGCGTTTTTGTTTTGGGCGATCGATCCCGCTCCCCTGACCATGACACCGGAGTACGAATATGGCCAAACGCGCCGCACGCCGAGCCAAGCTGCACGCCATCGACAGCGCCCGTATTCACAGCGTCGTCTTCGACCACACTCCGGCCAATGACCGAGACCAGAGCTACATCAAGAAGATCCGGCCGAGGAGCGACAATCAGCGGGTCCTGATGGAGGCGATCGACAGCAAACCCCTCACCGTAGCGCTCGGGCCCGCGGGCACCGGCAAGACCTACCTGGCGATCGCCGCTGCCGTCGAAGCCCTGGATAGCGGCACGGTCTCGCGGATCGTGCTGTCGCGGCCGGCCGTGGAAGCCGGCGAGAACCTGGGATTTCTCCCCGGCGACATGCGCGAGAAACTCGATCCCTATCTGCGCCCGCTGTGGGATGCGCTGAACGACCGGATGGGGCCCAAGCGTCTCGCCCAGCACCTCGAAGATGGGACGATCGAGATCGCCCCGGTGGCCTTCATGCGCGGACGGACGCTGAACAATGCCTTCGTCCTGATCGACGAAGCCCAGAACTGCACCTACGGCCAGCTCAAGATGCTTCTGACCCGGCTCGGCTGGCATTCGACGATGGTGATGACCGGCGATCCGGACCAGACCGACCTGCTGCCGGAACTGTCCGGACTGGCGTCGATCGGCACCCGGCTCGAGGGACTGGACGACGTCGCCGTCGTACGGCTGACGCAGGAAGACGTGGTCCGCCACCCCCTCGTCGGACGCATGCTCTCGGTGCTGTAAAGCCACCGAATTTATCCACACATCGAAGCATGTCGGCCGATTGGATCAAAAAAAGAACAAACCGGTTAGCCAGCTTTTTCTGACCGACGGCTAAACGGCAAAAAACCAAATCAGAACATTGAGTTAAACCAAGGGTGGCGGGCGACTGCCACCCCTCCTACATTGAGTCAATACAGTGACGCTGACGTAACAGCGATAGGACGTACCGCTTCTGCACAGACTTCCCCACATGCTCCCGATTGCCTTGTGCAGAGGGCCGGGCAGGGCCATTTTCCGCGTCCCAGATGACCGACGAAATCGACATCGACCTGCCCCCAAGCGAAGGCTCGCTCGCCGACGGAATGCGGATCATCGCGGAGTTCGTGCGGACCTTGCCACGCAAGCCGGGCGTCTACCGCATGATCGCGGTCGACGGCGAGGTTCTGTATGTCGGAAAGGCGCGCTCGCTGCGCAGCCGGGTGGCCGCCTACACCCAGCCGACCCGGCTGGCCACGCGCCTGATCCGCATGGTCTCGGCGACGCGGACCATGGAATTCGCCGTCACCGACAGCGAAGCCGAGGCGCTACTCCTCGAGAACAACCTGATCAAGCGCTTCATGCCGCGCTTCAACGTGCTGCTGCGCGACGACAAGTCGTTCCCCTACATCGTCATACGTCGCGACACTCAATGGCCGCAGCTCGCCAAGCATCGCGGCACGCGCGGGCCGACCAACGAGTATTTCGGGCCGTTCGCGTCGGCCACCGCGGTCAACCGCACGCTATACGCGCTGCAGCGCGCCTTCCCGCTGCGCTCCTGCTCGGATGGCGTCTTCTCGACCCGCACACGACCCTGCCTGCAATACCAGATCAAACGCTGTACGGCGCCGTGCGTCGGCCGCATCGACAAGCCGGAATACGACGCCATCGTCGACGACGTCCGCGGGTTCCTGGGCGGGCGCAACCGCGAGGTCCAGCAGACCCTGTCGAAGCGCATGGAGCAGGCCTCGGCCAATCTCGAATTCGAGGGCGCCGCCATTCTGCGCGACCGCATTCGCGCGCTGTCCCAGATCCAGTCGCACCAGTCGATCAGCCTCCCGTCGATCGACGAAGCCGATATCTTCGCCGCCCACGCCGAAGGTGGGCAGGTCTGCGTCCAGGTCTTCTTCCTGCGTGCCGGCCAGAATCTCGGCAACCGCGCCTACTTCCCCAGCCACGCCAAGGAACTCGACGAGGGCCAAGTGCTGGAGGCGTTCATGGGCCAGTTCTATCAGGACCGGCAGGCCCCGAAGCTGATCCTGACCAGCCACGATATCCCCGAGCGCGAACTCATGGAAAGCGCGCTGGCCCTGTCGGCCGGCCACAAGATCGAGATCCGTCAGCCCAAGCGCGGCGACCAGAAGGATGCGCTCGACCAGGCGGTGAACAATGCCCGCGAAGCGCTGGGCCGCCGCATGGCCGAACGCGGCACGCAGCGCACCCTGCTCGAGGGCGTGGCCCGCGTGTTCGGGCTCGATGCGCCACCCGAGCGCATCGAGGTCTATGACAACAGCCACATCCAGGGCACGGCGGCGATCGGCGCCATGATCGTGGCGGGTCCCGAGGGCTTCACCAAGAACGCCTACCGCAAGTTCAACATCAAGACCGAGGGTGCGGCGGGCGACGACTTCGCCATGATGCGCGAGGTGATGACCCGCCGCTTCGGTCGCGCGCTCAAGGAGAATCCCGAGCGCGACGACGAGCACTGGCCGGACCTGCTGCTGATCGACGGCGGCCAGGGCCAGCTCGAAGCGGTTCGCGGCGTGATGGCCGAACTCGGCCTCGAGGACATTCCTCTGGTCGGCATCGCCAAGGGGCCTGACCGCGATGCCGGCCGCGAGCGCTTCTGCAGGACGGGCAAGCCGCCCTTCTCGCTCGAGCCGCGCGATCCCGTCCTCTATTTCCTGCAACGGCTGCGGGACGAGGCGCATCGCTTCGCGATCGGCACTCACCGCACGCGCCGTGCGGCAGACATGACACGTTCGGCGCTCGACGAGGTGCCGGGCATCGGCGCCGGCCGCAAGCGTGCACTGCTCAATCATTTCGGCAGCGCCCGCGCCGTTTCAGGCGCGACCCTGGAGGACATCAAGTCGGTACCGGGAATCTCCGGCGCGCTGGCCCAGAAAATCCATGACCACTTCCGGGGCGGCCGGTAAGGTCGGGGCGATGCTGTTCAATCTTCCCAACATGCTCACCCTGTCGCGCATCGTCGCGATCCCGCTGGTCGTGGCCTGCTTCTGGCTCGATCGCGGCTGGGCGCAGTGGTTCTCGATGGCGCTGTTCGTAGCCGCCGCGGTGACCGACTGGTTCGACGGCTATTTCGCGCGGCGCTATCACCAGATCTCGCGCTTCGGCCGTTTCCTCGATCCGATCGCCGACAAGCTGCTGGTCGCCGCCGCCCTGGTCATGCTGGTCGACAACAGCACGCTGACGGGCGTGAACGTGCTGGCAGCCCTCATCATCCTGGCACGCGAGATCCTGGTCTCGGGCCTGCGCGAGTTCCTCGCGGAGCTGCGGGTCGGCCTGCCGGTCAGCGCGCTCGCCAAGTGGAAGACGGCGGTGCAGATGGTGGCGATCGCCGCGCTGCTGGTCGGAGACTCCGCCGCTCACTGGGTTACCCAGGCCGGCATCGTCCTGATCTGGATCGCCGCGGCGCTGACGCTCATCACCGGCTACGACTATCTCCGCACCGGCCTGCGCCACATGGCGGAAGACCCCCCATCCTCGGGTGGGCAGAAGTGAAGATCCGCTATTTCGCCTGGATGAAGCGCACCGTCGGCGTCCCCGAGGAAGAGGTGACTCCACCGGACGGCACCGACACGGTCGGCGACCTCATCGTCTGGCTGCGCAGTCGCAGCCCCGGCCATGCCGAGGCGCTGGCCGAAGGCGCGGCCTTCGGCGCCGCCGTCGACCAGCGCACCGCGACCTTTGACGTGAAGCTCGCCGGCGCGCGCGAAGTCGCCTTCTTCCCGCCCTTCACCGGCGGCTGACATGACGGTGCGCGTCCAGGAAGCCGACTTCGATGTCGGCGCCGAGCTGACCCGCCTCACCGACGGCAACAAGCGGATCGGCGGGCTTGCGGTCTTCGTCGGCCTCGTGCGCGAGATGCATGTGCGCGAAGGCTATCACCGCGACAGGATCGATGCGCTGACGCTCGAACACTATCCCGGCATGACCGAGACCGCGCTGCAGGAGATCGAGGCCGAGGCGAACCGGCGCTGGCCGCTCGAAGCAACCCTGATCGTGCACCGCTACGGCCGCATGGAACCGGGTGAACGGATCGTGCTGGTGGCCGTCGGATCGCCCCATCGCGAAGCCGCCTTCGAGGCCTGCGAGTTCCTGGTCGACTGGCTGAAGACCAAGGCGCCCTTCTGGAAGCTGGAAGACACGCCGAAGGGCGAGCAATGGGTCGGCGCCCATGAAGACGATGGCGCGGCCGCAGCGCGCTGGGAGAAGACGTAAATCACGTCGATGTCGATGGCGCACTCACCGGACGCATCTGGTGACGACGGGCTTCCTCCATCGTCGGTGAAACAGGATTGGCCACGCCGGAACTCCTTCAGCCCAGCGCCACCAGTACGAGATTCGTGACACCGCGCTCGCGCAATCGGTCGGCCGCCATCAGCGCCCGCTGACCGCTGCGGCACGCCAGCACGACGCGCCCCGCAGGCGCACCGAGCTCATCGATCGTGTCGACGACCAGCCGCCGCGCGCCGGCGAAAGGCGACACCGGCGCCTCGTCGAGGCCGCGCAGGTCGACGACGAGGTCGTCGGATCGCACCTGATCGGGCGCAATGAACGCCACCTGATCGTCGGGCTCCGGACTGCCGGCAAAATCGAAGCCGCCGAAGGCGACGCGCTTGGCGTCGAACGTGACGACGCGGCCCAGCACACCGGGTTCGAGGCCGAGCAGATGATGCAGCGTGAGGTGGGCCTGCAGGCTGCCCATCATGGCCACCGCGGTGCCGATCACGCCCACCGTGGCGCAGGTGCCGCCGTCGACCGAGACTTCCGGGAACACCGCGCGATAGCTGGGGCCGCCGCCGCAGAAGACGCCGGCATAGCCGGTCATGCCGATGACCGAGGCGCTCACCAGCGGCTCCGCCGCCGCGAAGCAGACGTCGCTCAGCATGTAGGTGACGGCGAAACTGTCGGCGGCGTCGACCACGATGTCGGCCTCGGCGACCAGTCGTGCCGCGTTCTGCGGCGTCAGCCGCTCGGCCACCGCGTCGATGCGAACATGAGGGTTGAACCGCTGAAGCGTGGCGCGCGCCGCCTCGGCCTTCGGCTTGCCGATGTCGGGCATGCCGTAGAGCGGCTGACGATGCAGGTTCGTCTCCTCGACCGTGTCGTGATCGACGATCGTGAGCCGGCCGACGCCGGCGCCGGCGAGATACTGCAGCACCGGACAGCCGAGGCCGCCCGCGCCGACCACCAGCACCGAGGCGGCCGCGAGACGCGCCTGCCCCGCTTCGCCGATCTCGGGCAGCACGGCCTGGCGGGCGTAGCGGTCGGTCACGGCTTTCTCGTCGCCGCGATCCAGGCCCTGGCCTGACCGATCGGATCGGCATGGTTCACGATGTCGCCCACCACCGAGGCGATGTCCGCGCCCGACTTCAGGCACAGCAGCGCACGTTCAAGGGTGAGGCCGCCGATCGCAACCAGCGGCCGGTTGCCTACAAGCTTCTTCCATTCGGCCAGCCGCTCGGTGCCCTGCGGCGCCCACGGCATCTGCTTCAGCTTGGTCGGCCAGATCGGCCCCAGCGCGACATAGTCGGGATCGATGGCGAGGCCCTTGTCGAGCTCGGCATGATCGTGCGTGCTGACGCCGATCCTGAGCCCGGCACGGCGCAGCGCCTTCACGTCGGCATCGACCAGGTCCTCCTGGCCGAGATGCACCCAGGCGCAGCCTTCGTCGATCGCGACTTGCCAGTAGTCGTTCACGACCAGGTCGGCACCGTGCTGCGCGCAGACCGCCTTGGCATCGCGCACCTGGCGGCGGATCTCGGCCTCGGGCTGGTCCTTGATGCGCAACTGGATGAGCTTCGTGCCGACCGGCACCAGCTTCAGCACCCAGTTCGAATCAGGCACCACGGGATAGAACGGATCGAGCATCTCTTTAATCTCCCAGTGCCGCTTTACCGATCACCGGTGTCGACGGCACGGCCATGTCGCGCGGCTCCATCGGGCGCGCAAGATAGGCGGCGCGACCGGCCTCGACGCCGAGCGCGAAGGCGCGCGCCATCTCGACCGGATCGCCCGCTTCGGCCACCGCCGTGTTCAGCAGCACCGCGTCGTAGCCCAGCTCCATCGCCGCCGCCGCGTGCGAGGGCACACCCAGTCCGGCATCGACCACCAGCGGGATCTCGGGGAAGTGAGCGCGCATCGAGCGCAGGCCGTAGACGTTGTTCAGGCCGCGCGCCGAACCGATCGGCGCGCCCCAGGGCATCAGCACCCGGCAGCCCGCCTCGACCAGCCGCTCGGCAACCACCAGATCCTCGGTCGTGTAGGGGAAGACCTCGAACCCATCCTCGGAGAGAATGCGCGCGGCTTCCACGAGACCGAACACGTCGGGCTGCAACGTGTCGGGCTCGCCGATCACCTCGAGCTTGATCCAGGGCGTGTCGAACAGCTCGCGCGCCATGTGGGCGGTCGTCACCGCCTCCTTCACCGAATGACAGCCCGCCGTGTTCGGCAGCACGCGCACGCCCATCGACTGGATGAGCGACCAGAAGGCCTGACCGGCCCGGCCCGCACCGCTCTCGCGGCGCAGCGATACGGTCACGACTTCCGCACCCGATGCCTTGACCGCACGTTCGAGGACCGCCGGCGAGGGATATCGCGAGGTGCCGAGCAGCAGCCGCGACGTCAGCTCGACGCCGTAGAACGACGACATGGTCATCCTCCCTGCATAGGTGCGACGACTTCGATCTTGTCGCCGTCGGCCAACTCGATGCGCGGCCGCGCGGCGGCGGCGACGAAGCGGCCGTTCACCGCGGTCGCGATCTTGCGGCCGCCGAAGCCCAGCGTTTCGAGCGCCGCCGCGAGCGTGCCGGGCGCAACCTCATGCATGTCGTCGTTCAGGAATATCCGCATCTCTCGTCTCCAGAAGAACGGCATCGGTAACCTGCTGCGCCAGCCAGGGCGCCAGCAGGAAACCATGCCGGAAAAGCCCGTTGGCGTGCAGCATGCGGCCGTTGCGCCGGATGCACGGCAGATTGTCGGGAAAGGTCGGCCGCAGGTCGGCGCCCAGCTCGACGATCTCGGCCTCGCCGAAGGCCGGGTGCAGCGTGTAGGCCGCGTTCAGCAACTCCATGGCCGAACGCACGCTGACGGCGCGGCGTTCCTCGCTCTCGATCATGGTGGCGCCGATCATGAAGACGCCGTCGCCGCGCGGCACAATGTAGAGCGGGATGCGCGGATGCAGTAGCCGCACCGGGCGCGACAGCGACACGTCGCGGGTCCGCACCACGAGCATCTCGCCGCGCACGCCGCGCAGGTCGGGAAGCTCGTCTCGCGCCGCAAGGCCCCGGCAATCGACCACGAACCTCGAGTCGACTTCCGATGGCTTGCCCGCCACGCCCAACCGGATCGGAACGCCGCGCGCTTCGAGGCCGGCGGCGAGCGACGCCAGCGCCTTGCGCGGCTCGAGATGGGCCTCGTCGGCGAAGAACAACGCACGGCGGAAGCGGCCGGCGAGATCGGGTTCGAGGGAAGCGATGCGGTCGCCGTCGATCCATTCGTAGCGCTCGGTCCGGGCGGCAAAGCGCGTGAGATCG
>CAIYWM010000264.1 GCA_903929895.1 uncultured Alphaproteobacteria bacterium | reverse complement strand
TCTGGCTCGCGCGCTTCCCAGACGAGGGCGCGCTGGACCAGGTCCATCCACGGCGAGGCGCCGGTCCATTGCAGCACGGTCGGCGTGATGATCGGCACCTTCACCGTCACCGTGGCGGGCACGTAATCACCGCGGATCGCGCGCACCAGCATGCGCGCCGCGCGCTGGCCCTGGAGATGGCTGTCGTAGTGCGGGAAGTATTTGACCGTGAAGGCCATGTCGGCCTGGGCTAGGAACTCGGCATCCTCGTTGCCGTGCGGATCGAAGGTACCGACAATGAAGGCCGTGCGCCCGACCACCTCGCGGACGCGGCGGGCGATATCGGCCTCCGGTCGCGCGACGCCGCGCACGCCCATCGCCCCGTGCAGGCTGAGATAGACGCCGTCGAACGGCCCCTGCTCCTTCAGGCCAGCAACCATCCGGCCGAGGAAGGTCTCGTAGGCTTCCTGGGTGATCCAGCCCGAGCCGGTGCCGGTGCGCGGCCAGAGCGGCGATTCGATGCCGACCAGTTCGACACCGTCATACTCGCGCGCCACTTTGACGAACCCGCCCATGTAGGACCTGGGATCGTGCGCCAGCAGCTTTTCGCCGCTGGCCGGCGAGCCGGGATAGGTGAAATCGGCGAGCGTGGTGTCGTTCGGAAGGAACGTCACCGTCTCGTGGGCGAAATGCAGGACGGCGATACGCATCGCGCCGCCCGCCCCGCTAGCGGGTCGGGACCGGGCGCTCGCCGGAATAGTCGTAGAAGCCGCGCTTGACCTTGCGGCCAATCCAGCCGGCCTCGACATACTTCACGAGCAGCGGGCACGGACGATACTTCGAATCGGCCAGGCCTTCGTGCAGCACCTGCATCACCGACAGGCAGGTATCCAGGCCGATGAAGTCGGCCAGCTCGAGCGGGCCCATCGGATGGTTGGCGCCGAGCTTCATGCCGGTATCGATCGCCTCGACGTTGCCAACGCCCTCGTAAAGCGCATAGACCGCCTCGTTGATCATCGGCAGCAGGATGCGGTTCACGATGAAGGCCGGGAAGTCCTCGGCATTGACCGGCTTCTTGTCGAGCTTGACCACGACCTCGCGCACCGTGCGGAAGGTCTCCTCCTCCGTCGCGATGCCGCGGATCAGCTCGACCAGGCCCATCAGCGGGACCGGGTTCATGAAATGCATGCCCATGAACTTGCCGGGCCGGTCGGTGACGGCGGCAAGCCTCGTCACCGAGATCGACGAGGTGTTGGTGGCGAGCAGGACGTTGGCCGGCAGGCCCTCGCAGACCTTCTTGAAGATCTCGCGCTTCACCGCCTCGTTTTCGGTCGCCGCCTCGACGATCAGATCGCAGTCGGCGAAGGCCTTGTAGTCCGTGGCGGTCGAGATGCGGTTGAGCGCGGAGTCCTTGTCTTCCGGACGGATCATGCCGCGGCCGATCTGCCGGTCCATGTTGCGTCCGATGGCATCGAGACCCTTGTCGAGATGGGCCTGGTCGACATCCGCGAGGCGGATGTCGAAGCCCTTCAACGCGCAGACATGGGCGATGCCGCTGCCCATCTGGCCGGCACCGATGACTCCGATGCGCTTGATCATGATGGGTGTCCTCGGGTTTGCTTACTTTTTCTCGACTGCGGCAGTCAGCTCGGGGACGATCTGGAACAGGTCGCCCACGATGCCGTAATCGGCAACCTGGAAGATCGGTGCTTCCTCGTCCTTGTTGATGGCGACGATCGTCTTGCTGTCCTTCATGCCGGCGAGATGCTGGATGGCGCCGGAGATGCCGATGGCGATGTAGAGGTCGGGCGCGACCACCTTGCCGGTCTGGCCGACCTGGTAGTCGTTCGGCACGTAGCCGGCGTCGACCGCGGCGCGGCTGGCGCCGAGACCGGCGCCGAGCTTGTCGGCCAGGGTCTCGAGCATCTTGAAGTTCTCGCCGCTCTGCAGGCCGCGACCGCCGCTGACGACGATCTTGGCGCTGGTCAGTTCGGGACGCTCGCTCTTGGAGAGCTCGGCGCCGGCGAACGACGAGAGGCCCGCGCTGCCCGTGCCCGCGATCTGCTCGATCGCGGCTGAACCGCCGCCGACCGCCGCCTTGAAGTTGGTCGGCCGCACGGTGACGATCTTGATCTTGTCGGCTGTCTGCACGGTGGCCATCGCGTTACCGGCATAGATCGGACGCACGAAGGTGTCGGGCGACACAACCTGGATCGCCTCGGAGACCTGCGCGACATCGAGCAGGGCCGCAACGCGCGGGGCGATGTTCTTGCCGACCGAGTCGGCGGCCATCACGACGTGGCTGTAGTTCGGCGCGAGCTTGACGACGAGCGGCGCGATGTCCTCGGCCAGCCAGTTGGCATAGGCCGCATCCTCGGCCTGAAGCACCTTGGCGACACCCTGGATCGCGGCCGCCGACTGGGCGGCCTCGCCGGCATTGCTGCCGGCCACCAGCACATGGACCTCGGGGCCCATCTGGCCCGCGGCGGCTACGGCGTTGGCGACATTGGCGCGAACGGTCTTGCCGTCATGCGCGGCGACAACGAGGACGGCCATCTCAGATCACTCCCGCTTCGTTGCGCAGCTTCTCGACCAGCTCCGCGACGGTCTTCACCTTGATGCCCGACTTGCGCTTGGGCGGCTCCTCGACCTTCAGCGTCTTCAGGCGCGGCGCGACGTCGACGCCCAGCGCGTCCGGCGCCAGCGTCTCGATCGGCTTCTTCTTCGCCTTCATGATGTTGGGGAGCGAGGCGTAGCGCGGCTCGTTCAGGCGCAGGTCGGTGGTGATCACCGCCGGCATCTTGATCTTGATGTTCTCGAGGCCGCCGTCGACCTCGCGCTTCACCTCGACCGTGCCGTCGGCGACGTTCAGCTTGTTCGCGAAGGTGCCGACCGACCAGCCGAGCAGCGCGGCCAGCATCTGGCCGGTCTGGTTGGAATCGTCGTCGATCGCCTGCTTGCCGACGATCACCAGGCCGGGCTGTTCCTTGTCGACCACGGCCTTGAGCAGTTTGGCGACGGCCAACGGCTGCAGTTCGGCGTCGGTCTGAACGAGGACGCCGCGGTCGGCGCCCATGGCGAGCGCGGTGCGGATCGTCTCCTGACACTGGGCCGGGCCGGCAGAGAAAGCGATGACTTCGGTCGCAGCGCCCTTCTCTTTCATGCGAATCGCCTCTTCC
>CAIYWM010000263.1 GCA_903929895.1 uncultured Alphaproteobacteria bacterium | reverse complement strand
CGATGATGCGCGGCATTGCGGCGGCCAAGCCCGGCGGCCATGTCGGCGACATCGGCTTCGCCATCCAGTCCTATGTCGAGGCGCAGCGCTTCTCCGTCGTGCGCGACTTCTCGGGCCACGGTCTCGGCCGCATCTTCCACGACGCGCCGAACATCCTCCACTACGGCAAGAAGGGCACCGGCCCGGTGCTGAAGCCCGGCATGTTCTTCACCGTCGAGCCGATGGTGAATGCCGGCACCTGGCAGGTGAAGGTCCTGAGCGACGGCTGGACCGCGGTCACCCGCGACAAGCAGCTCTCCGCCCAGTTCGAGCACTCGGTGGGCATCACCGAGACCGGCGTCGAGTTCTTCACGCTGTCGCCGAAGGAACTGGCCAGGCCGCCCTACGACCTGACCGAGGCGAAGCCCCTGCAGGCAACGCCGGCGTAACGAACCGGCCCGGCGGGTTTCGTTGCCGGGCCCCGTCGGGCGACCTAGCATCCCCACCAAGGGGGGCTCGATGAACAACCTCAAGAGACGCGGACTTCTGGTCGGCGCGGGTGCTGCCGTGTCGATGCTGGGTGCAACGAGCGCAGACTCGCTTGCCCAGACCGCCGCCAGTACCCCTCGTCCGCCCACACGACCCGAGCTTCGCGAGCCGGTCACCCTCGCTTCCAAGGACGGCGTGCTAGAGGTCCGGCTGACCGCGCGCCAGGGCGAGGTGAAGCTCGACACCGTGGCAAGGCCGGTGAGGAATTTCCTGCTGCTCGACTATCAGCTTGTGCGCGGTACGGCCTCCGACGGGCGCCGCGAAGGCAGGAACCTTTATCCCGCGCCCACCCTGCAGGTGTTCCCCGGCGAGCGGCTGATCGTCCATTTCGAGAACGGCCTGAGCGGCCTCACCATCCGCGACTTCTACGATCCGGCCTACACCGCCGTCGGGCAGACGGTGCCGCTCTATCCCGAGCAGCTCCGGGAATCGCCGCTCAACCTGCACACGCATGGCCTGCATGTCAGCCCCAAGGGCAATGCGGACAATGTCATGCTGCACATGCCGGCGGGCACCTCCAACACCTACACCTACGACATCCCGAAGGACCATCCGCAAGGCGCCTACTGGTATCACAGCCATCTGCACATGCTGACGGCCGCTCATGTCTACTTCGGCATGGTCGGCCTGCTGGCGATCGGCCGGCTCGACGGCGGCCTGCCGGTCGTCGCCGAGAAGCGCATCCCGGTCCGCACCATGACGCTGCAGTACAATTACGTGTTCGACCGGGCCGGCGGCAGCGCCCAGCTCAACAATCCCTACTGGCCGCAATTCGTCAGCACGATCGTGCCGCCCAAGGACGGCGAACTCGCCAAGGGCACCTATCGGCCGCTCATGACGCCGGTCAACTTCGACCAGACCAGCAAGGGCACGAGATACGCGACGATCTGGTACGCGGGCCCGCTGTCGATCAACAACCGGCGCGGCGCGTTCCAGTACATTCCGTCGAACCTGATGAGCTTCACCGCGGCGGACGGCCGGACCGAGCTGGACACGCCGGCCGATCCCGCCCTGCCGGACGACAAGCGCGACCTGCAGTTCACGGTGAACGGCCAGTTCCAGCCGGTGATCAAGAGCAGGCCCGGCCAGACCGAGATCTGGGTGCTCTCCAACGTGAGCGACATCGCCTACATCACCGTGCAGCTCACCGAAACGGCGACCGGCCGGCATCCACCGATCGCCCTCGTCGGCCAGGATGGCGAGCCCTACGGGGCAGTCGAGCATCCGCCGACCCATGGCGGCACGCGGCTGCTGATCCCGCCGGCCAGCCGCTTCGCCATCGCCGTCACGATGCCGGCCCGGGGCGATCTCGTGCTGGAGATGCCCGACCGCGGCGGTGGCGCCCGGACCATGACGATGCCCGGAATCCTCTACACCAACGACGGCACCGACAAGCCGCCGGCGGTGCTGGGCAGCCTCACCGTTCTGCCCTCGGCGATCAGCTATGCCGACGGCTTCTTCGTGTTCCCGACCCAGGTGCTGGCGCGCGCGACGGCGCCACAGGGCTCGCCCCCCGGTGTGACGGTGCCCTTCCCCAAGGGCCAGCGCCTGCGCGGGCGGACGCCCTTTGTCGACCTGTCGCGCGCGACGCCGGACGTCACGCGCAAGATCATCATCAACGGCGGGTTCCTGAACGACCTCGTGAGCAAGTCCGACGCCAAGTCCTTCACCTATGCCTTCGACGGCACCGCCTTCCCCAACATGCCGCTGGTGCAGGCGCGGCTGGGTTCGATCGAGGAATGGCAGTTCATCAACCACAACAACGACGAGCATCCGATTCACGTGCACGTCAACGACTTCCAGGTGACGGCCTATCACGACCCGACCACAGGCCTGCGCACCGGCCCCGACAAATTCTTCGTCGACAATGCCAACGTGCCGGCGCCCGTCCTGATGCCGGACGAGACTGTCGTGCAGCCGGGCTACATGGCGATGCGCACCCGCTTCGACGACTTCATCGGCCTCTACGTGATGCACTGCCACCGCCTCAACCACGAGGACAACGGGCTGATGGCGCTGGTCAACGTGATCCCCGCGGTCTCGGCCTATGCCGTCGTGGTGCCGGGCGGCGGCGGCCGGCCCACCACCGTGCGCGTACTCGACGCCAATGGCGACAGGCTGTTGGCCACCGTCACGCCGTTTCCCGGCCATCAGGGCAGCGTCAGCGTCGCGCTGGGCGATCTCGACGGCGACGGGGTGCTCGACCTCGTGGTCGGCGCCGGCCAGGACCATGTACCGGAAGTCGTCGCCTACATGGGCGCCGCGAAGCCCGGCAAGCCGGCCTTTTCCACTGAGCTGGCACGCTTCCAGGCCTTCGGCGCCGATGCGCGCGGCGGCGTCAGCGTGGCCGCCGCGCAGATCGACGGCGCGACGTCGGACAACATCATCGTGGGGTCCGGCCCCGGCATCGCGAGCGAGATCAAGGTCTACGGCGCGAAGCTGCCCGGGCCTGGCACGGTCCCGCCGCTCTTCACCTCGTTCGCGCCCCATGCCGGCGAGTCCTCGGGTGTCAGCCTCGCCACCGGCTTCGTCGACTTCTCGACCGGCCGCAACAGCATCGTCGCGGCCCCCGGCCCCGGCGGCGTGTCCGAAGTGAAGGTCTTCGTCTTCCCGCTGCTGAACCAGATCGGCGATTCACCCATCACGTCGCCGCAGCCGGGAATGACCGCCAGCTTCAGGCCGTTCGGCGACGACTATCGCGGCGGCGTCTCGCTGGCGACCGGCTGGCTGGCCGGCCCTCTCGGCGGCGCCAAGCGCATCGTCGTCGGCCGGCTGGCCGACGAGGCGCAGGTGAAGGTCTATTCGAGCGGATCGGCGCTCGATGGCGGACCTTCCATGTACCTGCACAGCCCGGTTCATCACGGGCACGGAGCAGAGTTCCGCGAGATCGCCGCCTTCACGCCCTTCGAGGGCACGGCCGGCGTGCGCGTGGCAGCGACCAGCACGACGACCGGGGCCGATCTCCTCGTGAGCGGTGTCTCCGCCCAGGGCGCGGCGATCGTCCAGAAGTACGATTTCGCCCGTGCCGATCCGAAGGCCACGATGCTTCAGCCCGTGAAGCTCGGCGACGTTGCGGCGGGGGTGGCCGGGACCGTGCCGGCGGTGCTGGCGGGCGACTGAGCGGGGTCAGACGCCGACGGGGGACAGGACCAGCTTCTGGATGCCGGTGTCCGCTTCGGGCGACAGCGTGATGGTGCCGTTCAGCCGGCCGTTCGCGCAGGCCAGCACGAAGCGGCCAGCCAGCGCGTGGATCGGCTCGATGCGCTCGAGACGCCCCGCCCCGAGCCGCTGCTTCAGCGACGCGAGTTCGGCGTCACGCAGCGGCGCCGGCGTGTCGAGCAGGAAGTTCACCGCGAACGGCCGGTCGCCGCCCTCGATGCGTCCCGAAGCATAGGCCTCCACGACGGCCTGCACAGCGCGCAACAGCGGCGGCGAAGGGTCCGCGAGGACGGGCGGCGGCGCGGCGGCGTGCAGCCTCTCCGCGACGTCGAGCGTGAGGCGCGACATCGGGGCATAAGTGCGGTTGCCGAAGGCGAAGACGCCCCAGCCGCGCTCCGGCAGCATCAGCACGTGCGAACCATAGCCCGGCAGGCCACCGGCGTGATGAATGCGCATGTCGAGCAGCGCGTCGGTCGAATGGATGAGCCCATAACCGTAGGCGCTGGGCTGTCCGACGCGGGCACCGGGCGCGGACTCAGGCACGAACGGGGGCGCGTGCCACAGCACCATCTCTCGCACGCTCGAGCGGCGCACCGGGCCGGACTCCGGCGCGTCGCGCGCCGGCCAGGCACTCAGCAGGAACGACACGTAGCGCGCATAGTCGGGCACGGTGGTGGCCAGGCCGCCCATGGCGCCGACTTCGCCGTCCGGCTCGATGCGCTCGCGTGACCAGGTCGCGCCGTCCAGCCGGTAACCAAAGGCATAGTCACCGTGGGCCGCAGCAGCCGGCGCATCGAACGTCGTGTGCGCCATGCCGAGCGGCTCCAGGAAAGTCCTGCGCATATAGGCCTGGTAGGGCTCGCCGCTCACGTTGGTCAGCACCCGCCCCAGCAGCGCGTAGCCCAGGTTGCTGTATTCGAAAGCGAGGCCCGGCGGGCGCGCGAACAGATGACCGGTGGCGATCACCGTGTCGAGTTCCGCCGGCGACAGGCCCAGCACCCGGTCGCCCCAAGGATCGTCGGTGACGAAGCCCGCGGTATGCGTGAGCAAGTGGCGCACGGTGACGGGCGCGCTGTCGCGGGTGGCGGGCTTCACCGCCGCGAATTGTGGCACGTAGTGAGCCAGCGGCGCGTCGAGCTGCAGCCATCCCCGGTCGCGCAGCGACAGGATCGCCAGCGCCGTCATGTTCTTGGTCATCGAGGCGATTCGGAAGGCGGTCCCCGCCTCCACGTGACGGCCGGCTTCCCGGTCGGCGAGGCCGGTCGTCACCGTATGGACGAGGCGGCCCTCCTGCACGATCCCCAGGGCAAGGCCCGGGATCCGTTCCTGTTCAGCGAAGGCGGCGCAGGCCGCGTCGATCTCGGCGAGCCCTGTCGCCGGGTACTCTGGGTCGGACATGGCGGCATCGTATCACAAGGCCCGGTTGCCGCGATTTTGCCTTGCTCACCCGGCAAGGTTGCGCAGTATGGCAAAGAGTCGCCCACACCTCAAGCCCGTCGAGGCACCCCCTCCCGCACCGGGCCCCGACGATGCGGCCTTGCTGACGCTGCTGGCCCAGGGTCTCCGCCTGCAATCTGCCGACGGGCTGTGGCGGGTGAGCGGCAACACCCTGCCTCACCGGATCCTGCTGCGCGAGGCCGGAGGGACCTGGAACCGGCTCGACCAATGCTGGGACTTCGCGGGCGAGGATCCAACCACCCGGCTTGCCACGGCACTGGAGGCAGCACCGGCGGCGTCGACCGGCCACAACAGCGGCGAGACGGCTCCGCCCAAGCCGCACTATCACGGCCATCGCGGCCGGGTGCGCGAGCGCGTGCTGAAGGCCGGCGTCGAGCCGCTGGCCGACTACGAGCTGCTGGAGCTGCTGCTCTTCTATTCGATCGAGCGCATCGACACCAAGCCGATGGCCAAGGCGCTGCTGGAGCGGTTCGGCACGCTGGGCGACGTGTTCGCCGCCGAGCCGGCGCAGCTGCGCGAATTCGAGATCGACCAGCGCACGCTGGTCCACTTCAAGGCAATGCGCGAGGTCGGGCGGCGGCTGGCCGAACGCAAGGTCAAGGACATGCCAGTGCTGACCAACTGGCAGCAACTCATCGATTATTGCCATGCCGCCCTCGCCCACGAGAAGACCGAGCAGTTCCGCATCCTCTTTCTCGACCGCAAGAACGTGCTGATCGCCGACGAGGTGCAGCAGCGCGGCACGATCGACCACACGCCGGTCTATCCGCGCGAGGTGGTGAAGCGCGCTCTGGCATTGAATGCCGCCGCGCTGATCCTGGTGCATAACCACCCGAGCGGCGATCCCAAACCCAGCCGCGACGACATCGAGATGACGCGCGAGATCAAGGCGGCGTCGGAGGCGCTGGGCATCACGATCCACGATCACCTCGTCATCGGCCGTAAAGGGCACGCGAGCTTCAGGAGTCTGGGGTTGCTCTGACCTGACCACGTCTTGAAGCAAGCTGGCCCAGGCGATTCCTTCTCTAGATGCGCGTCATCGCGGGCGCTGCGTGGCGGAGACGATCTCTTCCTCGACCTCCCGCAACCGGTCCTTGCCGAAGTACATTTCGTCGCCGACGAAGAATGTCGGGCTGCCGAAATTGCCGCGCGCCACGGACGCCTCGGTGTTCGCGATCAGCTTGTCCTTGATCGACTGCTCCTGGGTGCCATCGAGAATTGCCCGGCCATCGAATCCCGAAGTATCGAGCGCATCTCGGATGACCGCGGCATCATCCATTTTCTTCGGCTCCTCCCACATATGGTGAAAGACCTGATCGACGTAGCGGTCAAAAAATTCATCGCGCTCGGCGACCAGTGCGCCGCGCATGATCTGCACGGTGTTGACGGGGAAATGCGGATTCCTCCGGAACCCGGTGAGACCGTGCTTGCGGATGAACCGTTCGGTCTCGCGCTGCGCGTACTCGCCCTTATTCTTGATGCCCTTGAACTGCACCATGGGCGGCTGGTTGTCGGTCAGCTTGAAGACACCGCCGAGCAGCACCGGAACATAGGCGATCTGCACGCCGGTCCGCGCCGCGAGGGCGGGCAGGACCTTGTGGCAGAAATAGGCGTTGGGGCTGCCGAAATCGAAGTGAAACTCGACTCTTGGACTCATGACCAGACGCTCCGAGGACACATGGTGTTCACCTGGCCTGTTGAAGAGGCCGTTGCAAGAGGGCCAGCGCCGCGCCGGTCATCAACACGCCCGCGGCCGCCAGCAGACTGATGCCGATGTTGCCAAACAGGTCTGCCACCAGCCCGGCGCCATAGGGGCCCGCGATCTGGGCCACGGCAAAGATCAGTGTAAACAGGCTGATGGCGCTTCCCCAAGCTTGTGGCGGCAGGTTCTGCCGCACGAAGTTAGCGCCCGCGCCGGGGACCATGAAGACCGACAGGCCGAAGACCACTGCCGACACCAACAGCACGGGCCCTTTCGGCAGCACCACCGGCAAAGCGGTGCCGATGGCGATGCAGGTCATGATCGAGGCCATCGGCAAGCCCGAGGCATGGCCCGCCATTACGCGCCGCCACACGAACGGCGACAGGCAGATACTGGCGCCCAGCACGACCCACACGAACGCGATGAAGCCGGCGCTCGCGTGCTGCTCGCTCATCCACGCCGACAGGAAAGTCAGGTAGACGAAGTAGCCCAGGCCGAAGCACGCATAGCCGGCCATCACGGGCAGCATGCGGCGCACCGGCAAGGGTGTCGGCTCGGTCAGTCCGGCCTGCACCGGCGCGTGCAGCCGCGAGGCCGCCCATAGGCCTAGCGGCAGGGCCCACAGGCTGACGGCACCGATTGCCATCCAGCCCACCGGCCACGACGCCGGTCCCCATGTGTCCAGCATCAGCGGCAAGCTCCCGCCTGTCAGCACCACACCCAGACCACCACCCGCGCCGAACAGTATGGCGATGGCCAGCGCGCTGCGGCGTGCATCACCCGGGAACAGCCCCGCGGCGAGCGCGCCCGCGGTGGAGAACGACAGCGCCCCCAGCAGGCCCACGGCGAAGCGCCAGAACGTCTGCCACGCCAACCCGGCGTCCAGCCCCGTGGCCAGCAGTGCCACGGCGGTGGTGGCCATGCCGAAGGCGAAGATACGTGCGGGGGAGAAGCGGCGGATGATCAACATGGTGAGCACCGCACCCCCGAGGTAGCCCAGCGCGTTGGCTGTGTTCAGCCAGCCGGCTTGCGCGTAGGTCCATCCCATCTCGGACTTCATCGCCGGAAGCAGCAGTCCGTAGGCCAGGCGGGCAAAGCCGTGTGTCACGCATACGCCCAGCGCGAGGCCGGCCAGCACCAGCCAGGGCCGCGCGAGGGCTGCGGTCGTCATGCGGCGCGCCGCTGGCTGTTCATGTGTGTCCTCGGAAGGTTTCCGCCGCCACGGCGATCAGCTCGGCGCTGCCGCAATGCGATCCAGGGTTGGCTGACGCAACCGTTTCTTTGTTGCCGCGAACGCTGCGGGATCGAGCTTGAGCAGTTCCTGTGCATGTTGCGCAATCGTTGCGTCGAACGCACCGGCATCGACCGCTGCGTCGAGGTAGCCAGCGCCGACCGCGCCATCCGGGGTGTAGAGCCGGGCCAGCACGACGGCCTCGGTTAGGGCTGCGGCAGAGAGGCGATCCCGCGCCAGTTCGATGGCGGTCTGCGGAAGCGCGAGACCGATGCCTACTTCGTTCAGGCCAATCCGGAACCCGCCGCGCAGACCAATCCTCATATCGCCCGTCAGAAGAAGCACGCCTCCAGCGGCCACGGAATGGCCGGTGCACGCGAAGATCAGGGGCTGGGGCAGCAGATAGAGGCGCGCGAAAAGCCTCATGCCGGCGTCGCGCATCGCTTTCCGTTGCACATCGTCGTCGCCGCGGATGACCTTCAGGTCGAAGCCGCCACACAGCACGCCTGGCCGGCCGCGAATGACCACGACCCTGGCCTCTTTCGCCGCGCGGTCGAGACCGGCCTCGAGTGCCTGCGACATCGCGAACGACAGCGCATTCGCCTTGCCGTCATCCATCGTCAGCGTGGCAATGCCATCATGTTGCGCGAATGAAACGACTTCCGTCATCGAAGCGTCCTGCCCCTGTCCCGGCGCGAGCGCGCGATCGGTTCAATCAAACCCGTGGAAATGCGCAACATTGGCCAGTACCTCGCGCTCGCTCACCAGCGTGTTCTCGATCTTGGAATGATCGGCGAAGCCCAGCGCCAGGCCGGAGACGAGCGCCTGGTCCGCCGGAATGCCCAGATGCTTGAAGACGGGCTTCTGATACGGGATCCACGCCGCCTGCGGGCAGGTGTCGAGGCCGAACTCCCTGGCCGCGAGCATGATCGTCTGCAGGTACATGCCGGCATCCGCCCAGTTGCCGCGGCCGAGGTAGGAATCAACCGTCACGAACAGGCCGACCGGCGCGTCGAAGAACAGGAAGTTGCGGGCCGCCTGCCGGGCGCTGGCGACGCGGTCCCCTTTGGGAACGCCCACGAGGCCATAGAGCGACCAGCCGACACCGCGGCGGCGATCGCGGTGCACCGGCTTCCACTCCGGCGGATAGTAGTCGTAGTCCTCGTACTTCTCGCCACCGCCGCTGCGCACGAGCGCGAGCACGTCGTCGGTGATGGCCTGCCTGACGGCGCCAGAGCAAACGTAGACGTGCCACGGTTGCGTGTTGGTGCCGCTCGGCGCGCGCTGCGAGGCCTCCAGGATCTTCTCGATTGTGTCCTTCGGCACCGGATCGGGCCGGAAGGCGCGGATCGACTTGCGGCTGGCGATGGCGTCCAGAACGTTCATCGGATTTCCCTTTGGTGGCAATGCTGCTGTCGACCTGCCGCGAGGCGCCGCGCGCAACTAGACGCCCTTGAATACCGGCGGGCGCTTCTCGATGAAGGCGCGCACCGCCTCCTTGTGGTCCTGGGTCTGCGCGACCCGGACCAGGCGATCGGCCTCCCAGTCGAGACAGGTCCTAAAGTCGGCCTGCGTCGCACGGTTGATGTTCTGCTTCATGTACCGGAGGGCGAGCGGCGGGCCGCTGGCGATCTGCTTCGCCAGCTCGGCCGCCCGGGTCGCAAGCTCTTCGTCGGCGACGACCTCGTTCAGCAGGCCCAGCGCCAGTGCCTCCTCGGCGTACACGCGGCGCCCGGTGAAGTAGATCTCCTTTGCCTTCGCCGGGCCGACGATCTGCGTGAGTTGCCACGAGCCGCCATAGTCGCCCGAGAGCCCTATCGCGGCAAAGCCGGATGCAGAGAAGCCTCTGGATGCACCGATCCTGATGTCGCTCGCGAGCGCGATCGACATGCCCGCCCCGGCCGCGGCGCCCGGCAGGGCGGCGATGGTTGGCTTCGCGAGCTCGTGCAGGCGCAGGGTCAGGGTCTGCTGGCGGTGCTGGAGCGCGCGAATCTTGTCGTCGATCGTGCGATCGTCGGGACCGCCGCCGGCCATGCCCTTGACGTCGCCACCGGCGCAGAAGGACTTGCCGACGCCGGTGAGGATGATCACGCGGACGTCCGGATCCGCCTCCAGCACGAGCAGGATCTCCCGCAGCGCGGGCGTGACGACATCGCCCAGCGCATTGCGCTTCTCCGGCCGGTTGAACGACACGGTGGCGACGTGGTCCGCCACCGCGCACAGGAGTTGATCCGTCCCGGTGTCGACCGCCCGGGACATCACGCCGCCCACGCGCGCTTCAGGGCCGGCCGCGCGTTCAACCGCTCGATGTAGGCGGCCACGTTCGGCTTGTCGGAGACGTCCGCTCCAAGCCGGCGCGCCACCGTGCAGGCATGCCCCGTCATGATGTCAGCGCCGCTGAAGTCTCCGGCGAGGAATTCGCGCCCGGCAAGATGGACGTCGATGGCGCCGAGCATGCGCGACAGGAGCTTGGTGGCTCGGTCGACGTTGACCTGGTTGCGACGATCCGGCGGAAGGAGGATGGTTTCGACCACGATGATGTTCACCGGCGGCATGATCATGCCCTCGGCGTAATGCAGCCACTGCAGGTACTGCGCGAACTCCGGCGAGGAGGTTTCCGGGACCAGGCGACCGTTGCCATACTTGGCGAGAACGTACTGAACGATCGCGCCCGACTCGAAGATCGTGGTGTCGTCATCCTGCAGGGCCGGCACACGGCCCATGGGATGGACCTTGAGGTACTCGGGCGAGCGCATGCCGGGATCGCCGAGCTTGTGCTTTTCGAGATCGTACGGCAGCCCCAACTCCTCGAACAGCCAGACGATGCGGACCGAGCGGGTGTTCGGGGCGTGGTAGATCTTCATG
>CAIYWM010000262.1 GCA_903929895.1 uncultured Alphaproteobacteria bacterium | reverse complement strand
CTCGTTCAGCGAGCCGCAGGCCGCCCAGGCCGCCCTCGAGCGCGCGACCGCGGCCCTACCCAACGCGCGCTCGGCCTCGGCGATCGTCGACGAGGTGCAGATGGCCAACCGGGTCTTCCATCGCGCACGACTGATCAACCTGTCGCAAGAACAGGCGGTCGAAGGCTGCAAGCGCCTCGAAAAGCGGAAAGTCTATTGCTCGGCGCTCCAGGTCACGGCCTGGAATACGCCGGGTGCACGCTGAGGGCTCGCCTGAGCCGGTCCACGAACAATCGTTTGTGACGACGCTGCCAGAGCGTCAGGTCCCACAAGTCCCGGCTGGGCTTTAGCCGCGACTGGATGGGTTCGAAAACCGACACCTCGGTCATCCGGCCCTGGATCTTCACCCTGAGCGGCACGACCCGATAGCCCGGTCCTTCGTAGGCTGCGAGGTGCGCGACGTCACGGGCGCTGAGACCGCCTACGATCGCGCCCGGCACCTCACCGCACGGATCGGCGATGACGATGGGATAGGTCGCGCCCTGCACCCGCCGCCGCGCATGTCCCGGCAGGATTGCTTCGGTATAGGCCTGCGGCGGCAGCCGCCGTCGCAGGACCAGTGCCGTCACGTCGCGATCGAGCAACGTGCCGTAGAAGAAGAAGCGCATCAGTGATGGCCGGACGAGGCGTCGTCCGGAAGCTCCACGCCGCAGGCCGCAAGGGCGGCCTTGAGGTCCGCCATCAACCGCTCGAGACCGGCGTCGTCGGCCGCCTCGCTGCGCGCCACCAGCACGGGCTGGGTGTTGGAGGCCCGCAGGAGCCACCAACCGTCCTTGGTGCTGACCCTCACGCCGTCGATGTCGGAGAACTTGGCGCCGTCCTTCTGCAGCTTGGCTTTCACCTTCTCGACGACCCCGAACTTCTGGTCGTCGGGGCAGTCGAAGCGCAGCTCCGGCGTGTTGACCGGCTGGGGCAGTCCGTCGCGCATCTCGGCGAGGCTCTCCTTCGCGTTGGCCACGATGTTGAGCAGGCGCAGACCGCAATAGAGCGCATCGTCGAAGCCGTAGAAGGTGTCGGCGAAGAAAACGTGGCCGCTCATCTCGCCGGCGAGCGGCGAGCCGATCTCGGCCATCTTGCTCTTGATCAGCGAATGGCCGGTCTTGAACATCATCGGCTTGCCGCCGGCCTTGGCGATCTCGTCAAACAGGACCTGGCTCGCCTTCACGTCGGCGATGATGGTAGCGCCGGGATGGTTCTTCAGCACGTCGCGTGACCACAGGACCAGAAGCTGGTCGCCCCACAGGATACGACCCTTGCCGTCTACCGCGCCGATCCGGTCGCCGTCGCCATCGAAGGCGATCCCGAGGTCGCAGCCCTGCTTCTTCACCTCGGCGATGAGCTGCTCGAGATTCTTCGGCACGGTCGGGTCGGGATGATGCGACGGGAAGGTGCCGTCCACTTTCTCGTTCAGCACGAAGTGCTCGCCCTCAAGCTTGCCGACAACCGCGCGGATCGAAACGCCGACGGCGCCGTTGCCGGTATCCCAGGCAACCTTGAGCTTCTTGCCGGGCTTCACGTCCCGCAGCAGGCGCGCGGCATAGTCGGCGAGGACAGGCCGCTTCTCGACCTTGCCCTGCCCCGTCTCCCAGTCGCCTTTGGCGGCCATCGCCCCCAGCGTCTGGATGTCGGCGCCGAAGAACGACTTCTTGCCCATCATCATCTTGAAGCCGTTGTAGTCCGGCGGATTGTGCGATCCGGTGATCTGGATGCCGCCGTCGGCCTCGAAGTGATAGACGGCGAAGTAGAGCATCGGAGTCGCTGCAAGGCCGATGTCGATCACGTCGATCCCGGCCGCGGTCAGGCCCTCGATGCAGGCGGCCGCGAGTTCCGGAGAACTCAGCCGGCCATCGTACCCCAGCGCCACGCGCTTGCCGCCCTTGCGCCGCACGAGCGTGCCCAGCGTGCGACCGATGGCCCGCGCATCCGCGGCATGCACGGTCCCGCCCACGATGCCGCGGATGTCGTACTCACGCAGGATACTCGGATCGAACTTGTGCGCCGTCTGGCTCATGCAATGAACTCCGGAAGAGGGATCGTCGGGAAGTGTTACGAGCGCGGGCCTGGTCGGCCGACGCCTTCGTAGGCAAAGCCGAGGGAACGCATTTCCTCGGGGTCGAAGATGTTTCGCAGGTCGACGATGCGCGGCTGGCGCATCGTCTCCTTGAGACGGCGCGGGTCGAGCCCGCGGAACTCGTGCCATTCGGTGATCACCACCAGAACGTCCGCGCCGGCCGCCGCCTCGTGCGCCGTCTTCGCGAATGTCACGTCCTTCAGCAGATGCGCCGCCTCCGTCATCCCCTCGGGATCGAACGCCACCACCTTCGCTCCCGCCGCCTGCAGCGCCGGCACGATGTCCAGCGACGGCGCATCGCGCATGTCGTCGGTGTTCGCCTTGAACGTCAGTCCCAGTACTCCGATCGTCAGGCCCGCCACCGAGCCGCCGCAGAAATCGACGACCTTCTGCGCCATCTTCTTCTTGCGGCTGTTGTTCACCTCGATCACCTGCTCCACGATCGTCTGCGGCGCATTCGCCTCGCGCGCCGTATAGGCCAGCGCCAGCGTGTCCTTGGGGAAGCACGAGCCGCCGAACCCCGGACCCGGATGCAGGAACTTCCGACCGATGCGGCCGTCCAGCCCGATCCCCCGCGCCACGTCGTGAACGTCCGCCCCCACCCGCTCGCACAGGTCCGCGATCTCGTTGATGAACGTGATCTTCGTCGCCAGGAAGGCGTTGCCCGCGTACTTCGTCACCTCCGCCGTCTCGATGTTGGTGAACACCATCGGCGTCTGGATCAGGTTCAGCGGACGGTAGATCCCCGACATCACGTCCCGCGCCCGATCGCTCTCCACCCCGATCACCACACGGTCGGGCTTCATGAAGTCCTCGATCGCCGCGCCCTCGCGCAGGAACTCCGGGTTCGACGCCACGTCGAACTCCCCGGCCGGACGCGCCTCCCCGATGATCCGCGCGATCTCGCGCCCCGTCCCCACCGGCACCGTCGACTTCGTCACCACCACCGTGTAGCCGCGGATCGCCCGCGCGAACTCCGCCGCCGCCGCATACACATATGTCAGGTCCGCATGACCGTCGCCCCGACGCGTCGGCGTCCCCACCGCGATGAACACCGCATCCGCGTCGCCCACCGCCGCCGCCAGATCGGTCCCGAACCGCAGACGACCCGCCTCCACATTGTCCGACACAAGCTTGTCCAGACCGGGCTCGTAGATCGGCATCACGCCCTTCAGCAGCCGATCGATCTTCCCCGCATCCTTGTCGACGCAGAAAACGTCGTGCCCGAAATGAGCGAAACACGCCCCCGAAACCAAGCCGACGTAGCCAGACCCGATCATCGCTATACGCATCGCCAACCATCTCCCGTGCCTGGGTACGCCAAAACGGCACCGTACTATCGTCGCGGTTCCTTAACCGTCAATGACAGCGCTTTCCCGGCGGTCGCCCTTATAGGCAAAAAGATGGCCAAACTGAGTGCACGGGCTCTGCGTTGTTCTCACGTCAAGTCAGATGTCTCGTAAAGCGGCCGGATTTCGATCTCGCTCGGTCCCGG
>CAIYWM010000261.1 GCA_903929895.1 uncultured Alphaproteobacteria bacterium | reverse complement strand
GGGCCTGGTCTACTTCGTCCTGACCAAGCTGATCGTCCAGCCCAGGAAGCTGGGCGGATACTGACGACATCGCGTGGCCGGGTCTTCAGGATCCGGCCACACTTTCCTATGGATATTGGAATTAGCCGTCAGCCGCGAGGCTGACTCTAAAAGTACGTGAAGCCAAGCTTGCGGGCGCGAGCAAGGAGCGCCTTGCGCTGGCCCTCGCCAGACATGACATCGTGCAGAAGAACGAGTTCGTGCTTTTCGATGCCACAGTAACCCATGATGCCCAGCGCTAGCTGGGTCTTCATCGCCGTGTCGTAGCCGCGCTTGCGAAAATCTTCCGCGCTGTTGGACGCGGTCCCGATGAGGAGCGCAGCCTGGTGCGGGAGTTTGCGCTCGCCATAGGCCCAGCCATTGTTAAAGACGCGGTCGATCCACCCCTTCAATGTGGCAGGCATCGACCACCACCAGACGGGAAAGATGAATGCCAGCGCGTCGTTTCGCGCGACGCGCTCCTGTTCCGTCAGAACCTCTGCGCTGTAGACCTTGTGGCTGTCATTCCAGTCGGGTTCATCAACGAGGGGGAGCCTTGGATCGAAACCTTCTCGCCGCAGGTCGGCAACTTCCGCCTGGTGGCCGGCGGCTTGCAGCCCCTCGCAGAACTGGTCCAGCACCGCGCCACAGAAGGAGTCTCGGCGGGGGTGATCGAAAACGACCAGTACTCTCATTTCATGCCCTGCTGGTGATGTTGACGTTGCGCCGTGCATCCGGAAAGTGTGGCCGGATCCTGAAGACCCGGCCACGCGATGTCGTCAGTATCCGCCCAGCTTCCTGGGCTGGACGATCAGCTTGGTCAGGACGAAGTAGACCAGGCCCGCCACGAAGGCTGCCGGGAGCGACGCCGTCACGTATTCGTAGGGCGTGTTGCTCTCATAGGTGATCGGGTTCAGCAGGTAGCGGTAGGTGCCGCAGCCGGCGATCATCGCGCCGATCGCGGCGATGTTGAAGCCGCCCGTGAACCAGTAGCCTGAGTGCGCCCCGTTGGAGAAGATGCAGCGGATGCTGATTGTCCGGTTGCGCAGGAAGTAGTAGTCGGTGATCTGGATGCCGCAGAGCGGTGCGAAGGCCAGGCCGATGAAGGCGAGGAACGTACCGAAATTGGCAAAGAACAGATCGGGGATGAACAGCCCGACCAGCGCCACCGGGCCGATCGCCAGCACCAGGAGCACGGGCCAGGAGCTCTTCTCGAAGGTCGGGAAGTGCCGAAGCCCGATCGCTGCCGCATAGACGCCCGTCACCGCGGTGCCGAGGTTGGCGGCGGCCACGAACAGCAGTGCGATGATGCCATATGTCGGTCCGCCGATGGTGCGCAGCCATTCCGCCGGATCAGACACCTTCAGCACCAGGATGCCGGCGATGCCGATCAGCGACAGCATCGGCACCGGAGCGCCCATGCCCACCATGATCGGCACGGCCGCCTTGCGGCCGCTGGGGGCCATGCGGATCATCGCGCCGATGTAGGGCCACCAGGAGAGCAGCGAGACGATGCCGATCTCGACACCCGTCGTGTAGTTCCACAAGGGGCTGGTGGAGGCATAGGCCGGAACCGCCGCCTCGAGGTCGCCCCACCGGTTGGTGACGATGATCCACAGCATCCAGGCGCCAACGAAGACGTGTGCGACGAGGATCTTCGCCACCCGGTCGACGCCGCTGACGCCCCGGAGCAGGACCAGGAACACGATGGCGCAGGCTAGCACCACGGTGGCCGGAACGATGAGACGGCTGCCGCCCTCGCCTACGATGCCAAGCGCGATCAGAAGCTGCGTCGTCGACTTGGCGAAGAAGATCAGCAGCAGCGAGTTCCAGCCGATGATCGAGATCTGCTGCATGGCCGCCGGAATGATCCAGCCGCGCGAGCCGAAGGACGGCTTGGTGGAGGCGATGGAATCGACACCGAAGCGCAGGCAGATCGGCCCCGCCGCCAGCGCCACGATCAGCATGCCGATCATGCTGCCGGCGAACAGCGCGGCAAAGCCCTTGTCGAAGTTCAGGTAGTAGCCGACATATTCGCCGATGATGTAGCACCAGGTCGCCGCCGCGGCGGTGACCAGCGAAATGCCCAGCTTCCAGCTGCCCCAGGTGCGCTCGCTCCTGAGCAGCGGCCACGCGTTCTTGTCGGCCTCGAGGACGTCTTCGAGATGATGATGTGTTGCGTCGGTCACAGCTGCCACCCCCAGATCAGGACGATGACCGGAAGGACAATGCCGAGAAGCAGCAGCCAGAACCAGCTGGTTGCGTCGTAGTCCTCTCCCTGCTGTGCCGGGTTCTCGAGCGCCTTCAGGCGTCGCTCCAGTTCCGGATTCAACTCACTTGTAGCCATTCGCTGTTCCCTCCGTTTCTTTCTTGTTGGTAGGCAATCTTCCCGCGTTCGCCCTACTTCAGGCGCTCTCCCTTGGGATCGTACCAGGGCCGCAGCTGGAGCGAGACAGGATAGCGCTTCCACGCGATCTCCACCTCCCAGCGACCCGATGACAGCCAGGTCTCGGCGACGCCGGCTTCATTCTCGACATAACCCATGCCCAGCGAGGCATTGATGCGATGGCCCCAGGCGCCACTGGTGACCGAACCGACGATCACACCGTCGCGGAGGATGGGTTCGTTGTGGAACATCATCGGAGCATCTTCGCCGTCGATCCGGATTTGCACCATGCGCCGTTTCAGCGTTCCTTGTGCCTTTTGCCTCACCAGCGCATCGCGGCCGATGAATCCACCCTGCTTGTCCAGCGCGACCGCGAAGCCCACGCCACCCTGGTAGGGCGTGTCCTCCTCGCCGATATCATGGCCCCAGTGCCTGTAACCCTTCTCCATGCGTAGCGAGTTGATCGCGAAGAAGCCGCCCATGCGCAACCCAAAGGCGGGGCCGGCGGCAACGATCTCGTCGAACACGTGGGCTGCGAATTCGGCTGGGATGTAGAGTTCGAAGCCGAGCTCGCCCACGAAGGTCAGCCGGCTGGCCAGAACGCGTGCATAGCCCACGTCGATCTCCTTGCTGGAGCCAAACGGGAAGTCTGCCTCCGAGAGATCGTTCGGGGACACCTGCCTCAGCAGGTCGCGCGACTTCGGCCCCATGAGCGCCAGCATGGTGAGGCCCGAGGTGATGTCGCGCACATGCACATGCGCGCCCTCGGGGATGGCGCGGGTCAGCCAGGCGATGTCGCGGCGCTGCGACACGGCGATGGTGACGACCAGGAACGACTCTGCGGCCAGGCGCGTGATCGTGACGTCGGCCTCGATGCCGCCGTTGTCGTTCAGCCACTGGGTGTAGACGACCTTGCCGACGGGCACGTCGATGTCATTGGCGCAGACGCGATTGAGCACGCTCACGGCATCGCGGCCATCGACCGCGTATTTGATGAAGCAGGTATGGTCGAAGAGCGTGACGTTCTCGGCGGTGTTGCGGCATTCCGCGCCGACCGCGGCGAACCAGCTCGGCTTGCCATAGGAGTATTCGACCTCAGGGCTGGTGCCCGGCGCGCCGAAGAAGCCAGGGCGCTCCCAGCCGCCGGCCTCGGTCATCCAGGCGCCCTGGGCCAGCAGGCGGTCGTGGAACGGGCTGCGGCGCACGCCGCGGGCGGTGACGAACTGGCGCGACGGCCAGTGCATGTCGAACAGCAGGCCGAGCGTCTCGGTGGTCCGCTCCTCGAGGTAGCGGCGGTTGATCTGGAAGCTCTGGGTGCGGCGGATGTCGACGTCGATGAGTTCCATCGGCGGCCGTCCGTCGCGCACCCAGTCGGCCAGCGCCTTGCCGACGCCGCCGGAGGACAGGATGCCCACCGAGTTGAAGCCGGTGGCGCAGAACAGGCCGCGTACCTCGGGCGTCTCGCCCAGCAGGTAGCGGTCATCGGGCGTGAAGCTTTCGGGGCCGTTGAAGAACAGCTGCACACCGGTGTTCTGCAGAACCGGCACGCGCCGCGTGGCCGCCTCGAGATAGGGCGCGATGTGGTCGACGTCCTCGGGCAGGGCATCGAAGGAGAAGGACTCGGGGATGCCGTTCTGGCCCCACGGCTTGGCATTGGGCTCGAAGAAGCCGACCAGCAGCTTGCCGGCATCCTCCTTGTAGTAGGTCCACTCATCGCCAAGGAACAGCACCGGCAGGTCGCGCGGCAGGCCCTCGACCGGTTCGGTGACGATGTAGAAGTGCTCCGCGGCGTGCAGCGGCAGCACCACGCCCGCCTGGGCCGCG
>CAIYWM010000260.1 GCA_903929895.1 uncultured Alphaproteobacteria bacterium | reverse complement strand
GACAGGAAGTGGATCACCGGCAGCAGCGTGTTGAGGACCGCCGCCATCATCGGCCCGATCAGGCGGGCGAGCCGCCACGTCGCGTCGAACAGGCCGTTGATCGCCTGCATCGCGTCGCGATCGGTGACCAGCACCGGCACCGCCGACTGCAGCGCCGGCGTGAACACCATGCGCATGGCCGCGAGGCCCATGACCGACACGATCAGAAGCGGGATCGAGACGCCCCAGATGTAGAAGCCGATCACCGGCAGCAGCGCGAGGACCGCACTGGCATACTTGGCGCCCATCATGGCGCGGTCGGCCCGCCAGCGGTCGAACGCCGAGGCGCCCAGCAGGCCGACCACCAGCATGGCGGCGTACTGCGTGGCGTTCACGTAGCCCGCCGCATTGCCGATCTGCTCGGCCGCGATCCACACGACGGCCACGCGGAACAGGTCCTCGCCGATCGTCGAGGCGGCGAGGCCGGACCAGATCGTGGCGACCGCCGGATCCTTGAGCGGACGGAAGACGGGGATCATGCCGAGCGATAATTCCCAACGATCCTCATCCTGAGGAGGCGCGGAGCGCCGTCTCGAAGGATGGGCAACGGACGCGGTGCGGGTTCCCACCCTTCGAGACGCGGCCGGCGGCCGCTCCTCAGGGTGAGGCGATTGGCCGGAGCCGTGGACGTCACTTCACCCAAACGCCGCCGTCCTTGTTCTTGTACCCGAGCGACAGATACGCCGCGTCGACCAGCGACTGGCCGCGCTCGTTCATCAGCAGGCCCGGGCCCATGCGGTTCATGGTGTAGCCGAAGGAGAGGCCGGCGACCGGGTCGGCGAAGCCCAGCGAGCCGCCGGCGCCGACATGGCCGAAGGCGGCACTGCCCAGGATCACACTGTCGCAATCCTCGCCCCACAGTTTGGCGGCGAGGCTGCGCTTGCGATTGTCCATCGACTTCATGAAGCCCAGCGCGAAGCGCGTCGGGATGCGCAGGGTGGCGTCGTCGTGCGTCGCCATCGAGACCTCGCCCATGCGGGCCAGCGTCGTCGCATCGACCAGATCTCCCCCGCCGTTGGCCAGCGGGGCATACATGCCGGCCAGGCCGCGCGCGTTGGTGATGCCGTTGGCCGCGCCGATCTCGGCGGCGTGGCCGGCGCGCGTGTTGGCGCCGCCCGAGCGCCAGGCGCCGTTGTTGAAATAGAACAGCGCCGCCACCGATTCCTTGTTGGTCGCGAGGTCGCGCATGAAGGGCGTCACCGCGTCGGCCGCCTTGTAGACATGGGCCACGATCGGTGCGACCCGCGGCTCGATCTCCTCGGGCAGGCCGATACAGAAATCGAGTCCCAGCGGCCCCGCGATCTCGTCGCGGAAGAAGGTGCCGAGCGACTTGCCGCTCGCGCGTCGCACCATCTCGCCGACCGTCCAGCCGAAGGTGAAGCCGTGATAGCCGTTGCGCGTGCCGGGCTCCCAGAACGGGACCTCGGCCGCCAGCCGATCCGTCATGTAGGCCCAGTCGTAGGGCCCGTCGTCCTTCACCTTGGCGCGCACCGCCGGCACCGCGGAGGAATGGTCGAGCATCATGCGCGTCGTCACGCGCTCCTTGCCGTGTTGCGCGAACTCCGGCCACAGCTCGGCGACCGGCGCGTCGAGATCGAGCGCGCCGCAGCTCGCCAGCACATGCGCGCAGAGCGCCGTCGCACCCTTGGTGCAGGAGAAGACGATGCTCACCGTGTCGCGGGTCCACGGCGCCTGGGTCTTGGGATCGGCGACACCGCCCCACAGGTCGACCACCGTCTCGCCGCCCATCGTCAGGCAGGCCGAGGCGCCGATCTCGCCCTTTTCCCTGAAGTTCTTCTCGAAGGCCTCGGCGACACGCTCGAAACCCGGGCGGCAGGTGCCTCCGATCGCTGCGTCGCTCATTGTTTCGGCACCGGCAGCTTGAAGGCTTCGAGCACGAAACGGGCGGCGTGGGAGAGACCGGTCTGGTCGATCCCGTGGCCGATGCCCGGTGCGATGTGTACGCCGACCTGTACGCCGTTCTCGTTCAGCGTCTGCGCCGCGCGCTGGGTCAGGACGGCCGGCAGCATCTCGTCGCTGTCGCCGTGGACCAGCAGGACCGGCGGCTTC
>CAIYWM010000259.1 GCA_903929895.1 uncultured Alphaproteobacteria bacterium | reverse complement strand
TCGACGTGCATCACGGCAACGGCACGCAGGGGATCTTCTACGAGCGCGACGACGTGCTCACCGTCTCGATCCACGCCGATCCCGACCATTACTACCCCTTCTTCTGGGGCCACGCGCAGGAGCACGGCGCCGGCAAGGGCCAGGGGTTCAACCTCAACCTGCCGCTGCCGCTGGGTTCGCCCGACGCGCCGTGGCTCGAGGCGGGCGACAAGGCCCTCGAGCGCATCCGCGACTTCCAGCCCACGGCGCTTGTCGTTGCGCTGGGCCTCGATGCCAGCGAGAGCGATCCGCTGCAGGGCCTCAAGGTCACCGGCGCCGGCTTCCATGCCATGGCCGAGAAGATCGCGCGCCTGCGTCTGCCGACCATCCTCGTCCAGGAAGGCGGCTATCTCGGCGACGATCTCGGCCGCAACCTGGTCCAGTTCCTGGCGGGCTTCGAGAAGGGACGCGGCGCCTAGCGCTTCACGTCAGTCGCCGCCATTGCCGCCGACGACATAGACGGTGAGCTTCTCGGGCAGCTTGTCGTGCGCGACCTCGATGGTGCGGCGGTCGGGCCAGATGAAGACCGCGTCCTGGTCGGCCATCAGTTCCTCGAAGCGCGCGACCTGTCCGCGTCCCCAGTAGTGCATCGGCAGCACGATGCGCGGCTGGATCTGGCGGATGACCTCGACCATCACCGGCAGGCCCACGGTGTAGGCGCCGTCGATCGGCACCATCAGCACGTCGATGCGGCCCAGTTCGTCGAGATGGTCCCGGGTCAGCCGGTGATGCAGGTGGCCGAGATGGGCGATGCAGAGATCGCCGATGGTGAAGGTGAAGATCGAGTTGCCGTTGATGCGCGCCGAACCGCCGCCCCAGTCGCGCGCATTGGTCGGCAGGTTCGCGACCTTTAGGTCCTTGAGGGAGACGTCGTGGCGCGCCTCGGTCTCGCCGGCCTCGCTCGGCCAGCCGCGCAGCACGTAGGTGATCCCCTCCTCGGGCGTGTCGGTGTAGTGCGTGGAGTGCGCGTTGTTCATCGTCACGATGTCGGGCCTGCGGCCGAAGCCGTTCAGCCCGTTGTAGTCGGTGATCGCGCGCACGCCCTGCGGCGTGTCGATCTCGAAGCTGGCATGGCCGAGGAAGGTGATGATGGCGCGGCTCGCCGTATCCGCCACCATCTGCGTCCCATCGAGCGAGGCCATCTGCACGCCCCGCCCCTGCAGGGTGGGACCGAGTTCGACCAGGTTCTTGGAACAGCGCGCCAATGCCGGGCCGGCCATCAGGGCGAAGGCAGTGGCGCACAGGGCGAAGAGCGACAGACGAAGAGTCATGGAGCCTCCGGGACAGGATGGCAGCTTCTCCCCGGATGCACTCGATGTGCCAGCCCTTAAGTCCCGTTGACTCACGATTGTGAAGTAACTAGAACAAATAGAGAACATTTAACCCACAGCCCGTCCACCAGACCGACGAGGGGGCGATGCCGGTCATTTCCCCGAGTGCCTTTGCTTCCCCTGCTTCCAAGGCCGCTAACGATCCGGCGACTCTGGTCCCTGCTGCCCTGCGGGAAAAAGTAAGGCGTCTGGAGAGGGCAAACAGTGTCCGGAGAAGCGGCAAAGCGGCCGCGGTTCCCCTTGGGATTGCGGCCATCGATGCGCTGCTGCCCGAGGGCGGGTTGCTGACGGGCGCCCTGCACGAGATCGAGGCCGGGCCCTGCCCTTCCGGCCGCGTGGCGCCTCATGACGGTGCCGCGCTCGGCTTCGCCGCCCATCTGCTCGGTCGCTTCGGGCCGGGCACGATCCTGTGGTGCCGCCGCCCGACCGGCCGCTTCGACGCGCCGCCCTATGCGCCCGCGCTCTCTCCCTGGTTCGACCCGGCGCGCCTGCTGATGGTCACGGCCCATCGCGACGAGGATCTCTTCTGGGCGATGGAGGAAGGGCTGCGCTGCCCCGGCATCGCCGCCGTGCTGGGCGAGACGCGGGCCGCCGATCCCACGGCCGGTCGCCGCCTGTCGCTCGCCGCCGAGAAGAACGGCGTGCCCGCCCTGCTGCTGCGCGCCCAGCCCGCGCCACCGCAAAGCGTATGCGCGACGCGGTGGCGGATCGCCTCCGCGCCCTCCTGCTCGACACCGGGTCTCAAGGATGTCGGCGCCGCGCGCTGGCGCCTCGAACTTCGGCGCAACCGCTTCGGCACACCGTCCGCCGCCGAAACACCGTCCTGGCTCCTGGAGTGGAACGATGAAACGCATTGTCTCGCTGTGGTTCCCCAAGCTCTCCACGGATCGCCTGGCACGCGCTTCGAAGAAAGACTGGTCGGATAGGGCCGCCGCCACCGTCGTCTGGCACGACGGCTGCCCGCGCCTCGCCGCCGTCAATCCGCATGCCCGGGCCGCCGGCCTGCGTCCGCGCATGCGGCTGGCCGATGCGCGCGCCCTGCTGCCCGACCTCGTCACGGTCGCGGGTGAGCCACAGGCCGACCTTCGCCTGATCGAGGCGATCGCGGGCTGGTGCGATCGCTACACGCCCTGGGTGGCGATCGACCCGATGGGCGGGGCCCTTGCCGATGACATCGAAAAGACCTGCAGCGCCGGCGGCTTCGGCGGCGATGCCGGCCTGCTGCTCGACGTGACGGGCTGCACGCATCTCTTCGGCGAGGGTGAGGCCGGCGAACGGGCGCTGCTGGCCGACCTGGTCACGCGCCTGGCCCGCCGCGACCTTTCCTGTCGTGCCGCGATGGCCGATACGGCCGGCGCCGCCTGGGCGCTGGCGCGCTTCGCCGAGCGCCAGGCCGATCTTTTCTGCCCCTCGCGCGGCCAGCGCGATGCACTCGCCCCCTTGCCGGTCGAGGGATTGCGCCTCGATCCACCGAT
>CAIYWM010000258.1 GCA_903929895.1 uncultured Alphaproteobacteria bacterium | reverse complement strand
GGCCGTTGGGCTGGGGACGCTGGACATGGCCCTGATTCACGAGCAGGCATTGATTGCGCAGATGTCGCTGATCAGTTCCTCCACCGACCGAGATCGGACCATCAAGCGGGCGAGGACGTTTTTTGCCAAGGCCATCGCCCCGATGGAGCAAACGCACAGATCGGCACTGGAGACCAACGCTCACTTGAGCCGGCTGAACCGAACGCTGAACCGGCGCACCGTGGAGTTGGCCGTCGCCAACCGGACCCGATGTTGCCGGCTCTTGGATTTGGGCCGGTCGAGGGGGCGTCGTGGGTCCGGGGGTACGCTTGGAAAGGGGTGCGGAGGCCGGCGAGGGGCTGCCGGCCTCCGCTGCGACGCGGCCACCACCACCGGGCAAAGTCGACGAGGGGACGTCGTTGCCCGTTCGTGGGGGGGAAGGAGGTGGTGGATCGCGCCGCGGGGGGACAGATTCGGGTTTGAGCTGATCGAGCCGGATGACCTGCTTGATGGACGCCGACTCGAGCTTGAGATGCTTCTGCGCGAGCGCTTCGATGCGCTCCGATTCGTTCAGGTGAGCCCATTCGACCCGCAGGATGTGCGTGGCCTGCTGGCTCTCCATGATCTTCTGGTTGGTGCGGTCGATGCGCTCCTCGAGGTCCTGCACCTTGTACTTGACGGTGAACAGGCCCACGGCCGTGGCGACGGCGACGACCGACCAGAACAGGAGCCCGCGATGGATCATGCGGCGCCTCCCGCGCCGAGCTTCTCGGCGACGCGCAGCCGGGCGGAGCGGGCCCGCGGATTGGCCGAGACCTCTTCGTCGGACGGCAGCACCGGCTTGCGCGAGAGGTCGCGCAGGGTGGCGGTCCGCGCACCGGCGCCCGGCGGCGCGTGGCGTGACGGGCCCGGCGTGCGACCGGCACGAGCGCGCACGAATTCCTTCACGGCGCGGTCTTCCAGCGAATGGAACGACACGACCGCGAGACGGCCGCCCGGCGCCAGCACCTGCTCGGCGGCCGCAAGGCCGCGCTCGAGTTCGCCCAGCTCGTCGTTCACGGCAATGCGCAACGCCTGGAAGGTGCGCGTGGCGGGATCGCTCTCATCCCGTCCCTGCGGGCCGACCGCGCGCCGCACGATCTCGGCCAGCTCACCGGTGGTTTCGATGCGCCTGGTGCGGCGCGCCTCGACGATGCTGCGCGCCACGCGGCGGCTGCGACGCTCCTCGCCGTAGCGCCAGATGATGTCGGCGAGTTCTGTTTCGTTTGTTTCGTTTACGAGATCCGCCGCCGACTGACCGCTCTTCTCCATCCGCATGTCGAGCGGGCCCGAGGCACGGAAGGAGAAGCCCCGATCGGCCTGGTCGAACTGCATCGACGAGACGCCGAGATCGAGCGCCACGCCGTCCACATCCCCGACGCCCTCCGCCGACAGGAGCTCGGCCATGTCGCCGAAGCGGCCTTCGATCAGGCGGAGACGCGGCGCATAACGCTCGGCCAGAGCCCGGCCAGCGGCGATCGCATCGGGGTCGCGATCGATGGCGATGACCTGGCAATCGGCGCGATCGAGCATGGCGGCGGTATAGCCGCCGGCGCCGAATGTGCCGTCGAGATAGCGGCCACCGTCGCGCGGCTGCAGCGCGTCGACGACTTCGCGCGCCATCACCGGAACATGGCGGGCGCCGATCATGCGTCGCCTCCGCCGAGGTTGCGCACGAACGCCGCCATCTTCTCGCGCTCGGCCTCGCGGCGCGCCTGCCAGCGCCCGGGATTCCACAGCTGGAACTTGTCGACCTTACCCACCAGCATGACGCCGTCAGTCGCATCGAGCGTCTGGGCGAACTCGGCCGGCATGGTGAAGCGGCCGTCCGGCTCCAGCGAGATGGTGCGGGCACCGGCCGAGAGATAGCCGGCCGGATCGAAGGCGTCGTCGTCGAGCGCGACCTTCAGCGAACCCTTGGGACCCAGCGCTTCGGCGCGCAGGCGGTCCAGCATGGCATCGAAGCCCGCGCGGGAGTTGCCGTTCACGAGGCCCGGGATGGTGGGGGAATGATAGAGGACGAACGCGCCGCGATCTTCCGCAGGCAGTTCGTCGCGAAAAGCCGCGGGCAACAGAACCCGGCCTTTCTTGTCCAGCTTGATCAGGATTTCGGACCGGAATGCCACGGCCCATCTCCCCTCTAGACCCGCTGCAGGTGCCCCACGCCCCTGCGTCGTCTGTTACACGGGATACAATGGGATATCATGGGAAAGTCCGGGATGCAATTATCAAAGAGGAGAATCCACAAGGAATCTGAACGACTTAGACACAACATGTATTGTGTGCCTGCTGCATGCAAGCACAAGGGGTTGTAGACGCGACTCGTCTTGCGGAATCGAAAGGGGTCAGACGGCCTGTAAGCCGGGTTCTGTCCTCGCCCGAAAGCGATGGATGGCCATTCCTCTGGGACGCCCGTTACCGAACGCCTCGCGCGACCGACCCGGGCGACGACGCGGAAACACCGCTGCCGGTTGCCCGGCGTGTCGCCCCTATTTGGTCTTGCTCCCGGTGGGGTTTGCCATGCCGCTTCCGTTGCCGGTCGCGCGGTGGGCTCTTACCCCACCGTTTCACCCTTGCCGTCCTGGCAAGCCAGGCAGGCGGTTTGTTTTCTGTGGCACTTTCCCTGGGGTCGCCCCCGCCGGACGTTATCCGGCACCGTGTCTCCGTGGAGCCCGGACTTTCCTCACCCGTGCGGTTGCCCGCCCGAGTGCAGCCATCCAGCCGTCTGACCCAGCGCCTGACTAGGCTGCCCGTCCCAGCGGGTCAAGCAGACCGGCGAGCAGCGCCTTCGTCTCCGGGTCGATCATGCCGTCCACCTGGGCCGGCCGGTAATGACGCTGGAAGGCCTTCACGATCTCCTTCGGCGGCACGGCGAGCGGCGACGCATAGCCGAATCGCTGAAGCGCCTTGTGGAAGTCGCCATCGAGCGGCCGCGTGCCGGCCCTGGGCCACAGCCCGATCCCCTGCTCCGCCAGCACCTTCCAGGGAAAGCGACGACCTGGATCGATCTTGCGCTGGGGTGCGATGTCGGAATGGCCGACGACGTTGCGCGGCTCGATCGCCGGATGGCGCGCAAGGATGCCGCGGCACAGCTCGATCAGTGCCTCGACCTGCGGGGCCGGATAGTCGTGGCGATCTCCGTGCAGGTTCACGATCTCGATGCCGATGGAGGTCGCGTTCAGCGACTCGCGGCCGCGCCACCACGACTTTCCGGCATGCCACGCGGTGCGATCCTCGGGCACGAGGCGATAGGCCGTGCCGTCGAGATCGAGCACGTAGTGCGAACTCACCCTGTGCTCGCGCGTCCCGTCGCGCAGGATGTCGAGCGACTCCTGCAGCGGAAGCTCGGTATAGTGCAGCACGAGGATATCGACGACCGCGCCGTCCGGCCTCGGCGCGTGGTTGGGGGATGGCAGGTCGACGAATTTCATCCTCAGGCCGGGACGAGACCGCGCTGCCTGCGCAGCCGGTCATAGGCGTCGTTGATCAGCGCCAGCTTGCGATTCGCGACCGCGATGGCCTCTTCCGGCAGGCCCTGCGCCATGAGCCGGTCGGGATGGTTGGCGCGGACTTGCCGCAGCCAGGCCTCGCGGATCTGCTCGTCGGTCGCCAGCGGATCGATACCGAGCACGACGCAGGGCTCGCATTCGACGACACCAAGTGCCGCCGCTTTCGCACGCTCGAAGCGAGAACTCGGCAGGCCGAAGATACGCGCGACCTGGGCGAGATATTCGGCTTCCGCCGCATCGATCCTGCCGTCCGCCTGCGCAATGCTGAACAGTCCCTCGATCACGTTCTCGAGTATCTCGGGCGCGTCGGGAAACAGCGCCGCTACCTGGCGGGCGTAGGTCTCGAACCCGCCGGCATCGCGCTTGGCCAGATCGAAGAAGCGCTCGACGTTCGCCTCCTCGCCCGGCGGCACCTCGAAGAAGTCGCGGAATGCCGCTCTCTCGACCTCCGAGACCTGGCCGTCGACGCGCGCCATCTTGGCGCCGAGTGCGATGACCCCGATGGTGAAGCCGATCTGCCGCAGGCCGGGATGCCCGCCATCGTCGGCCGGCGGCGAGGACAGGCCCAGCAGCTCGGCGATGCCGAGGCTGTTCATGCCCTCCACGATTTTGTCCCAGATCCTCATGCCGTGTCCTTATACCAGCAGGGAGCCGATGGCGACGCAGACCAGCAGGCCGAGCGCAAGGCGGCGATAGAACGTCTCGCTGGCCAGCGGGAACAGCCGCTCGCCCACCACGCCGCCCAGCATCACAGCCGGCGCCAGGAACAGGCCCTGCACGCCGGTGCTCCAGCCGATCAGGTCGCGCGACGCGAACGATGCCAGGGCAATCAAATCGACGAAGACGAAGTAGGTCGTGAGATTGGCCCGAACGCGCGCCGCCGGCTCGTTGCCCGCGAGATAGTAGAAGGCGATCGGCGGGCCGGCCATGCCCGAGAGTCCGTTCAGGAAGCCGCTGGTCGCACCGGCGGCGAAGGTCGTCGCCACATTCGGCCGCCCGGGGAAGCGCCAGCCGCTGGCCAGCAGCGTGACCGCTCCCAGGATGATGGCCGAGATCGCCCAGCGCATTGGCTCGGGCTCGACGCCGGTCAGCGTATGGGTGCCGAGCGGAACGGCGAGGGCCGCCCCTACAAGCAGCAGGCCGATGCGCCGCCAGTCGACCAGCCGCACCACGCCCGGAACGAGCGGCAGCGCGACCGCGATTTCCAGCAGGAGACAGAGCGCAATCCCGACCGCAGGCCCGTAAAGGGCCGAAAAGATCGGCGTCATCAGCATCGCGGCGCCGAAACCGGCGAAGCCGCGCACCATGCCTGCAATGCAGGCAACCACGGCAGAAACGAGGAAAGGAAAACTCAACAGATCGGGCATCGCGGGCGGGACGCTAGCATTGCCGGAGCGCCGGGCGCGCATCATATAATGGAGGTCATGGCCTCAAAGAATCTCGCGGTTCCGGCTGCTCCCCTCCTGATGCCGTACATCCAGCGGCGGCCGGAGCTCGAAGGCGTAACGCCGAAGCCCTTCAAGCTCGTCTCCGACTATACGCCCGCCGGCGACCAGCCCGGGGCGATCAAGCAGCTCATCGCCGGCGTCGAAGGCGGCGAACGCGACCAGGTCCTGCTGGGCGTCACCGGCTCGGGCAAGACCTTCACCATGGCCAACGTGATCGCGAGCCAGGGGCGGCCGGCGCTGGTGATGGCGCCCAACAAGACGCTGGCGGCGCAGCTCTATTCCGAGATGAAGGGTTTCTTCCCGGAGAATGCGGTCGAGTACTTCGTCTCGTACTACGACTACTACCAGCCCGAAGCCTACGTCCCCCGCACCGACACCTTCATCGAGAAGGATTCGTCGATCAACGAACAGATCGACCGCATGCGCCACTCCGCGACGCGCGCGCTGATGGAGCGCGACGACGTCATCATCGTGGCTTCGGTCTCCTGCATCTACGGCATCGGTCCGCTGGAGAACTACCAGGCGATGACCTTCCGCCTGCACAAGGGCCAGAAGATCGATCGCTCCACCCTGCTCCGCCGCTTCGTCGAGCAGCAGTACAAGCGCAACGACAATGCCTTCCAGCGCGGCGCCTTCCGGGTGCGCGGCGACACGATCGACCTGTTCCCGGCCCACTACGAGGACAAGGCCTGGCGCTTCGAGATGTTCGGCGACGAGATCGAGTCGATCACCGAGTTCGATCCGCTGACCGGCGACAAGACGATCTCGCTGAACGACATCATCGTCTATGCCAACAGCCATTATGTGACGCCGAAGCCGACGATGCAGAAGGCGATCGACCAGATAAAGGTCGACCTGAAGCAGCGGCTGGAGGAGTTCAACCGCGCCGGCCGGCTGCTCGAGGCGCAGCGGCTGGAGCAGCGCACGCTGTTCGACATCGAGATGCTGGAGACCACCGGCGCCTGCGCCGGCATCGAGAACTATTCGCGCTATCTCACCGGCCGCAAGCCGGGAGAGCCGCCGCCCACGCTGTTCGAGTATTTCCCCAAGAATTCGCTGCTGATCTGCGACGAGAGCCACGTCACGGTGCCGCAGATCGGCGGCATGTTCCGCGGCGACTTCAACCGCAAGAGCGTGCTG
>CAIYWM010000257.1 GCA_903929895.1 uncultured Alphaproteobacteria bacterium | reverse complement strand
TCTACGGCATCCTGCTGGTCGTGTTCATTATCTTCCTGCCCAAGGGTATCCTGGGCAGCCTGCTCGACTGGCTGAAGTCGTCGGGCAAGCAGAAGAAGGGATGAGACGAAGAGGCGCGACCGGTCTGTTGTTCGTATGAGGACCGGCGAAAGGCCTCAGTGCCGATCCTGGCCGCCGCGCACCGACAGCGCGGCGATCTCGAGCGGCGCATCGCGGCCGCGGATCGTCAAGGTCGGCAACGGTTCGGCCGCAAGGCCCGCCGGCAGGCGGACCCGGGCGAGCAATTCACCGGACGCCAGGACGTCACGGCCGAGGCCTTTCGAAGCGTCGAGCAGGCGCGCCGCCACGTTCAGCGTGTCTCCGACATAGGCGATCTCGCGGCGCACGTCGCCGATTTCGCCGGCGACGATTTCGCCGAAATGCAGGGCCGCGCGAAACTCGGGGACGGCGCCGAACCGGTCTTGGTAGCGCGCTGCGTTGCGCGCGATGTTCTGGCGGGCGAGAAACGGGCAGTCGAGGCAGTCGCCGGCGCTGAGCGCAAGAGCGTCCCGCCACGTCAGAATCGCTTCGTCTCCGACGTACTTGTGGATTTCGGCGTCGCATTCCAGCGCGGCGTCGGCGATGTCGCGGAAGAAGGCATTGAGCAACTCATGGAACCGGATCGCGCCGAGCTTCTCCGCGAGCCCGGTCGAATCCTTCATGTCGATCAGCAGGAACGCCCTTTGCTCGCTTCGGGGCCGGGCATAGCGCCCCAGCAGCAGGTTCTTCAGGGTGCCAAACCCCAGCAGGCGGCCCGTCTCGATGATGAGGTTGCCGGCCACCGACATGCCGACGGAAAAGAGTATGGAATTCCGGAAGATCGGGTCGAAAAGGACGAACGGCCGGCTTCCGATCGACATCAACAGGCGCGAGACGATCAGGCCTGCGACGATGACGACGCAATAGAACGCCACCTTGACGAGGAAATAGCCGACGAGCGGCAGGCGACGCATCCAGCCAAGCGCGTTGATGCGCGCGCGCCGCACTTCGAAGAAGGCGATCGGCGTGGCGATCAGCAGGGACGTGAGGATGCCCTGCACGACGCCCCTCCACGGTGGATCGTCGGCAGGCGCCACGGCCTGGCCGAAATAGGCGCTGATCACGGCGCTGGCCAGGCTGATCCACAGGATGATCCGCCATTCGCGCCGGTTGCGCCTCGACATCGTCATGCGGGGCCGTTGGGCATCCGGTCGAGGGCCCGCTTGAACGTGGCGTGATCCACATTGCCGCCCGAACAGACGACGGCCACGACGCGGCCCTTCACGGGCAGCTTTCCGGTAAGGGCCGCGGCCAGCGCGACGGCACCGCCCGGCTCGACCACCAGCTTGAACTCGCGGAAGGCCAGTTCCATGGCGTCCAGCACCTCCTCGTCGGTAACGACGAGGCCCGGCCCCAGTACCTGCTGCGCCAGCGGGAAGGTGACGTCGCCCGGTGTTGGCGCCAGCAGCGCGTCGCAGATCGAGCCGGAGAGCTTCTCGTTCTTCTGCTTCGTTCCGGTGGCGAGGGAGCGGGCGAGATCGTCGAAGCCAGCAGGCTCGCCAGCATGCACCATGGTGGTCGGGCTGATGCCCTTGACGCCCAGCGCCACGCCGGTCGTCAGGCCGCCGCCGGAGCAGGGGGCCGCCACTGCATCGAGCGTCACGCCCAGCGCCTTCGCCTGCTCGGCGATCTCGAGGCCGGCCGTGCCCTGGCCCGTCAGGATCCAGGGATGATCGTAGGGTGGCACGATGGTGGCGCCGGTCTTCGCCGCGATGTCGTGACCGATCTCCTCGCGGCTGTCCTTCACCCGATCGTAGAGCACCACCTCGGCGCCGCTGGCCCGAGTGTTGGCGACCTTGAGGGCCGGCGCATCGGCCGGCATCACGATGGTGGCCTTGGTGCCGAGCAGGCGCGCCGCCTCGGCGAGGCCCTGCGCATGATTGCCAGACGACCAGCCGACGACTCCCCGGGCGCGATCGACCTCGCTCATGGAGGCGAGGAAGTTGTAGGCGCCGCGCAGCTTGAACGAACCGGTGCGCTGCAGGCACTCGGCCTTCAGGAACAGGCGGCCGCCGAGCTTGCGGTTGACCCTCTCGTTCTCGAGCAGCGGCGTGCGGATCGTGACGCCCTCCAGTCGGCGGGCAGCGGCCTGGACATCAGCGAAAGTCGGAAGCGAACTCATCGTGGAACACCAATCAGGTCGGGCAGGTCGGAAAGATCGCGGATCCGGGCGGAGAGTGGGCCGGGAAGGTTGTCGTCAGGCGCGCCGGTTCGGTTCACCCAGACGGTGCGGAAGCCGAACTGCGCGGCGCCATGCGCGTCCCAGCAGTTCGACGAGAGGAAGCAGACCTTGTCCGGCGTCACGCCGCAGCGCGCCTCGACGAGGCGATAGACGCGCGGATCGGGCTTGAAGGCGCCCGCTTCGTCGACGCTCAACACCGCCTCGAAATGGTTGGCGAGACCCGACGCCGCAACCATCGGGTCGAGCATGCCGGGATTGCCGTTGGACAGAATTGCAGTCCGCATGCCGGCGCGCGCGAGGCAGGCCAGCATGCCCGGCGCCTCAGGAAACGGATCGAGGGCCAGGTAGGCCCCCATCAGCCGCTCGCGCGCGGCGGGATCGGTGATGCGATGGGCGGCCAGGCAATGGTCGAGCGCCTCTCCGGTCACCTGCCAGAACGGCGCATAGGCGGCCATCGCGTTGCGCAGCCACGTGTACTCGATCTGCTTGGTTCGCCAGAGTTGCGAAAGGGCCTCCGCGGAGGGGCCGACCGTCCGGCGATGGCGCGCGACCGCGGAATTGAAGTCGAAGAGCGTGCCGTAGGCGTCGAAGACGCTCATCTCGACGCCTGGCAGGATGACGGTCATTCAATTGCTCCAGAGCGGCCCAGACCGTAGGCTAACAAGCATGTTCATCGCCATCGTTCAAATCCCCATGCCCAAGCGTCCGCGGGATGCAGCCATCGAGGCCGCCGCCAAATCGGCGCCGACCTATACGGCGCTCGGCGCGAAGGGTCTCCTGAAGAAGTACTATCTCAACGGCGAGGCGGGCGGTGGCGGTGTCTATCTCTGGGCATCGGAGGCGGCGGCCCGCGCCTGGTACACGCCCGAATGGGAAAAGCGCATGGAGGCGGCGTTCGGTGCCAGGCCGACCGTCACCTACTACGACAACCACGTCGTGGTGGACAACGAAGCGGGCCAGGTCCGTATCGACGACGCCTGACGACGCAACCGCGGTTGCGCGCTTTCATCAAGTGACGGGGAGGAAGCAATGCAGAGGCGCAAGCTCGGCCGGACGGGCCTCGAGGTTTCGGTGCTCGGATACGGCGCGGGTGCGGTGGGTGGGCTGTTCACCAAGGGCGCCGCGCAGGACCAGGAGCGGGCCGTGGCGCGGGCGATCGAGGCCGGCATCAATTACTTCGACACGGCCGCCCGCTACGGCGACGGCGAGTCGGAGCGCAATCTCGGGCGTGTCCTGAAGGCGCTGAAGGCCGATGTCGTGGTCGGCACCAAGTTCCGGCTGACCGCGGCGGACCGCGCCGACGTCGCGGGACTGGTCACCCGCTCGACCGAGGAGAGCCTGAAACGCATGGGCCGGGACCATGTCGATCTGCTGCAACTCCACAATCCGCTGACGGCTGCGGACGGCGGGGACAGTCTGGATGTCGAAATCGCCCTGAACGAGGTGGTGCCGGCGCTGGAGAAGCTCAGGAAGCAGGGCAAGACCCGCTTCATCGGCTTCAGCGGCGTGGGCGAGCCCGCCGCGCTTCTGAAGGCCGTCGATTCCAAGCTCTTCGACACGGTGCAGGTCGTCTACAACGCGCTCAACCCCAGTGCCGGTGGGCCGATGCCCAAGGGCGCGCCCGGCCTCGACTATGGCCGCCTGCTCGACCGG
>CAIYWM010000256.1 GCA_903929895.1 uncultured Alphaproteobacteria bacterium | reverse complement strand
GGTCGGTGCGATGTCGACGAGGCTGGTCGTGCGGCCGGCCTCGCCCTGGCCGAACTCGGGATGGATGAAGGTCAGGAACGGCCGGGTTTCGGCCGGTCCCAGGCCGCCATGATGGCCGCAACCGATTTCCGGCGTGCCCTCGCCGTCCTCGACCAGCCAGCGCGTGCCGGGGACACCATGGTCGTTGGTCTCGTCGTGACGTGTCGTGTCCACGGCCGCCACCAGCGCGTCGGCCGTCAGACCGGTCGCGGCCAGTGCCTCGCCGGTCAGGATCGAGCCGGCCCAGGCCTCCTGCCCCATCCTTGGCAGCAGATCGTCGACGGCCGCCCTTGCCGCGCCGGTCGCATAGATCAGCGCCGACGTGCCCTGCGACGCGACCCCGATGCGACCTTCCTTCAGGTCGGCCTCGAGACCGTTTCCGGCGAGCCAGTCGCCGATATGGACGGAGCGGCCGATCGTTTCGTGGCCGTGGTCCGAACCGACAACCAGCAACGTGTCGAACCGGTCTTCATGGGCCCCCACCGTCTCGATGACCTGCGCCACCAGCCGGTCGGTGACCTCCAGCGCATGGATATGCGCGGGCGAGCCCAGCGGGTCGTGATGCAGGGTGAGATCGGGGTTGGCCAGCCACAGGATCGCCAGCCGGAAGCCGTCCGACGGCACGACCTCCGCGCAGAACCGCCGGGTCATCTCGATGTCGCCGTCGAGATCGTGGCTCACGTCGAGATGGGCGTCGCCGGTGAGCGAGGCGCCGCCGGGGCCGAACGAGCCGGCGCGATGCAGCACCGTGCCGAAATGGTCGGGATCGAGGAAATAGGCCGCGCCGGGCGAGACGTTCGAATAGGCGATCTGGCCGCCCGACCTGGCCAGCCGCTCAGCCATCGTAGGGACCCGAAGAGTGCGGCCGGTCACGCGGCGCATCGTCTGCCGGAAGGACGGTGCACCGACATTGTGCACGGTGATCCGGCCCGCCTCGACCAGCGCCATCTGGTTGCCTTCGAGCCCATGGCGGCCGGGAAAGCAGCCCGTCGCGATCGAAGCGGCGGAGACGCGCGTGACCGAGGGAAAGACCGCGCGATGGTCGCTCGCGCGGCGATGCCCGGCCAGCAGGCGCGCCAGGCTCGGCGTATGCGCCTCGCCGACCCACTCGGCGCCGAGGCCGTCGCACACGATCAGGATCGCCCTGCGGGGCCGGGAAGCATTCATGAGACCATGATAGACCATGCCCGGCCTCGGGGAATCGTCATTCCGGCTGGATGCCTGCCTGCGAAACGATGCGGTCGCTCTTGGCCACCTCGTCACGCACGAACTGGCGGAACTGTTCGGCCGTCGAGCCGACGGGCACCGCGCCCTGGTCGCGCAAAGCGGTCTGGACCTCGGCTGCCGCAAGCGCGCCGACCAAGCCGACACGCAGCTTGTCGACGATCTCCTTGGACGTACCCTTCGGCACCGCGACACCGACCCAAGTGTTGAACTCGTAGCCGGGGAAGCCCAGCTCGGCCATGGTCGGCACGTCCGGCAGCGCCTCCGACCTGACCGACGAGGTCACGGCGAGCGCGCGCAGCTTGCCCGAACGGACCAGCGGTACCGCCGGCGGCACGCTGCTCACGGCCATGTTGATGTGCCCGCCCACGGCGTCCTGCACCAGCGGGCCCGAGCCCTTGTAGGGGATGTGCAGGAATTTGGCCTTGGCCATGCTCGACAGGAGTTCGGCCGCGAGATGCTGCGGGCTGCCGCTGCCGATCGATCCGTAGCTGACGGTACCGGGCTTGGCGCGCGCGGCTTCGATCAACTCCTGGAGGGACTGCGTCGTGTTCGCCGGCGCGACGAAGACCAGCGGGAAGGTCGCCACCAGTGTCACCGGCTCGAAGTCGGTGCGCGGGTCGTAGGTCATGTTCTTGAACAGGCTGGCGTTGATCGCCATCTCGCTCGCCGCACCGAACAGCACCGTGTAGCCGTCGGCCGGCGCCTTCGCGACGCTGGCGGCGCCGATCATGCCGGTGGCGCCCGGCTTGTTCTCGATGACCACCGTCTGGCCGAGCAGGTCCGACAGACGTGCCGCCATCGCCCGGCCCGTGATGTCGGTACCGCCGCCCGGAGGATAGGGAATGATCAGCTTGACTGGCTTGGCGGGATAGGTGTCCGCCCGCGCCGCCGAGGGCGCCGCTGCCGAGAAGGCCAGAAGGAGCGCTGCGAGGGAATCGCGACGCGAGAAAGGACGCTGAGTGATGTCGCTCGTCATGCCCGGCGTTATCCGGGCAACCGGTGACGCGGCGGTTACAGGATCATGTCGAGCGTCGGATGAAACCGCCGCCCAGCACGCGACTGCCCGTCGCAGCGTCGTAGACCACACAGGCCTGTCCCGGCGATACGCCGACTTCCGGCTCGGCGAAGCGCACGACCGCCCCCTCGTCCGTCAGCTCGATCTCGGCGGGACGCAGGGACTGGCTGGAACGCACGCGGACCTGTACCGGCAGCGGACCGTCGACGGCCCCGGCGAGCCAATTCACGTCGTACAGCGCGATCTCGTCACGGCCGAGCGCCGAGCGCGGGCCGACAACGACGCGCCGGGATACGGGCTCGAGGCGCACGACATACAGAGGATCGTTGTCGGTGCCGTCGCGTCCGCCGAGCGCCAGGCCACGACGCTGGCCGACCGTGTAGCGCACGATGCCCTCGTGGCGGCCGACGACAGTGCCCGCCATGTCGACGATGTCGCCCGGCTCGACGGCCTCCGGCCGCAGCTTCTGGACGACCGACGCATAGTTGCCGTTTGGCACGAAGCAGATGTCCTGGCTGTCGGGCTTGTCCGCGACCACGAGGTCGAAGCGCCCGGCCAATGCACGCGTCTCGCTCTTCGGCAGATCCCCAAGCGGGAAGCGCAGGAAGTCCAGTTGATCGCGTGTCGTGCCGAACAGGAAATAGCTCTGGTCGCGCGCCGGGTCGGCGCCGCGATGCAACTCCGGGCCCGCCTCTCCCATCACGCGCCGGACATAGTGGCCGGTGGCCAGGGCCTCGGCGCCCAGTTCGCGGGCGGTCTTCAGCAGGTCGCGGAACTTGACGGTGCGATTGCAGGCGATGCACGGCACCGGCGTCTCGCCGCGTGCATAGGCATCGGCGAAGGACTCCATCACCTCGGCGCGGAAGCGGCTCTCATAGTCCAGCACGTAGTGCGGAATCGCCAGGCGCTCGGCGACCTGGCGCGCGTCCTGGATGTCCTGGCCGGCACAGCAGGCGCCCGACTTCCCCACCGCGACGCCGTGGTCGTAGAGTTGGAGCGTGACGCCCACCACGTCATAGCCCTGCTCCTTGAGGAGCGCGGCCGTCACCGACGAATCGACGCCGCCCGACATGGCGACGACCACGCGCGTGTCCGCGGGCGCCTTGTCGATGCCGAGGGAATTCAGGACGGAAGGGCGGGACATGGCGAGGACTATATAGGCGTCGCCTCCTGCCCCCGCCAGCCGCGGCTAATCTCGGCGGGTGCCGCTGTCGCGCACGACCTTGGCGACGCCGTTGCGGTCGTAGACGATGGCGACCCGGTCGCCCATCTGAACGTCGCCGTCGTCGCGCTGGGCGACCGTCACGCGCTGCCCGTCGTCGCGCTGGACCGTTACCTCGATGCCGCGACGGGGTGCATTCTGGTCGACCGCGGTCCCGGCAATGCCACCCGCTACGGCGCCCAGCAGGCCGCCGACCACGGCGCCCCCCGCCGAGTTGGTGATGGCACCACCGGCCACGGCACCACCGACGGCGCCCAGGCCGCCGCCGATCAGCGTGCCATCGTTCACGCCCGACCCGCGGCTTCCGCGAACCTGCACTTCGCGAATGGAGACCACCCGTCCCTGCTCGCCACGATAGCTCGCGCCCTGCGCGGAGGTGTTGACCACGCCGGGCTGGACCGCGCCGCTGCTGCCGTTACAGGCGCTCAATCCCATTCCGAGGACGGCTGGAACGAGGAGGCCGACACGCCATTTGCCGAACATCTGAGGGGACACCTTTCGCACTCTTCGATCAAAACGAACGTGAGGGTTCAATCCGGGGCGCGCGTCGTGTCGCGCACGACCCGCGCAACACCGCGGCCATCCTGTACGACCTGTACGCGGTCGCCGAGCTGCACGTCCCCGTCGTCGCGCTGCGCGACGGTAACGCTCTGCCCGTCGTCACGCTGGACCGTGACCTCGATTCCGCGGCCGCCACTGCGCTGTCCGTCAGCGATGGTGCCGGCAATCGCGCCGCCCACCGTGCCGAGCAGCAGACCGACCAGGCCGCCGCCCAGCGTCTGGCTGGTGATGGCGCCGATCGTGGCGCCGACGCCGCCGCCGATGATGCCGCCCATCAGCGCGCCATTGCCGCCCCCGGAGCCGCCACCACCACCCGCGAGGCCGACCTCGCGAATGGAGACGACGCGGCCGGGGCCACCGACCGGCGTGCTGTAGGCGACCTGGGTCGGCGCTCCGGGCGGAGGGACGTTCGACGGACTGCCATAAACCGGCGCACTCGAACTCACGATGCCGGGCTGGACGGCATTGGACGCACAAGCGCCAAGTCCCGCTGCCAACACCAGCGGCAGCAGCAGAGGACGCACTCTCGTCGCGATCATGAGGACCCCTCCCGGATCACCGTGTATCGCCCATATATCCGGCCAAATTGCGGCGCCTGGCAAGCGCCGGCGCTAGTCGCGCTCGTCGATCCAGGCGGCCTGGATCGCCTCGAGGATCTTCTCGTTCGAGCGCCCGGCATCGTCCTCGAAATCCGGCAGCTCCATCACCCAGCGATGCAGGTCGGTGAAGCGCAGGTTGACATTGTCGACGTCGGGATGGCGCTCCTCGAGTTCGATCGCGATGTCCTGCACGTCGGTCCAGCGCAGCTTGCGGGCCATCGGCCTCTCCTACTTGTCGACCATCATGTTGCGGGTCGCCGCCGGCAGCTTGACCACCAGCCCGTCGAGAGCCTCCGTCATGCGGATCTGGCATCCCAGACGCGACGTGTGTGTGAGACCGAACGCAAGGTCGAGCATGTCTTCCTCGTCATCGCTGGCGGGCGCGAGCTTCTCGAACCAGACATTCTCGACCACGACATGGCAGGTCGAACAGGCGAGCGAGCCCTCGCAGGCCCCTTCGATGTCGACATGGTTGCGGTGAGCGATCTCGAGCACTGACAGGCCCAAGGGCGCATCGACTTCCTTGCGCGTCCCGTCCCGCAGGACAAACGTCATCTTCGGCATTTCTCGCTCTCTTGCTCCGCTACTCGCCGACCCGGCTTTCCAGATCGCCCATAGACATGCCCGACAGCGCCTCGCGGATGCCGCGGTCCATGCGCCGCTCCGCGAAGGGCTTGGACAGCGTCTCAAGCGCCTCGGCCGCGGCGTTGATCTCGTCCCGGCTCTCGCCTTCCATTGCCGCTTCCAGTCGACCCCGCGCCGCATCGATCGCCGCGCGCTCCTCGCCCGACAGCAGTGTGCCATCCTTCGCGAGGGCGGCCTCCAGCGCCAGAATGCCACGCCTCGCTTCGACTCTGGCCTCGGTCAGGAGACGCAGGTTCATGTCGGCCTCGGCATTGTCCATGCTGTCGTACAGCATGTCGGCCATGTCCTCGTGGCTGAGGCCGTAGGATGGCTTCACCTCGACCCTCTGCGCCACGCCGGTCGTCCGCTCCTCGGCCGCAACCGTGAGCAGCCCGTCGGCATCGACGGCGAAACTCACGCGGATACGCGCCGCGCCGGCCGTCATCGGCGGGATTCCCAGAAGCTCGAAGCGCGCAAGGCTGCGGCAGTCGGCGACCATCTCGCGTTCGCCCTGGACCACATGGATCGACATGGCGCTCTGGCCATCCTGATAGGTCGTGAAATCCTGCGCGAGCTGGGCGGGAATCGGCGTATTGCGCGGCACGATCTTCTCGACGATGCCGCCCATCGTCTCGAGGCCGAGCGACAGCGGAGTCACGTCGAGCAGCAGCGTGTCACCGCCGCCGGTCAAGGCCTCGGCCTGGAGCGCGGCACCCAGCGCCACGACCTCGTCGGGATCGATGTCGGTGAGCGGCGGCTTGCCGATCATTCCGGCGACCTTCGCCCGAACCAGAGGTACGCGCGTCGAGCCGCCCACCAGCACCACACCCTCGACGTCCGCTGCGACCATGCCGGCATCGGCCAGCACGCTGCGGGAGATGTCGAGCGTTCGCGAGACGAAGGCCTCCACCATCGCGTCGAACTCGGCCAGCGACAGCGTATGGAACGACGGAGTACCCGCGATATCGAGCCGGCCCGAGGTCTGGTCGCGGTCGGAGAGTTGCTCCTTCATGTGGCGGGCCAGTGCGAGAGCCGCCTTTACGGCCGTTTCGTCCAACTGGTCGGCGAGGCCGTCGCGCCTGCGCTCGTCCAGCATCCGCTCCGCAATGGCGCGGTCGAAATCGTCACCGCCCAGCGCCGTATCGCCGCCCGTGGCCAGCACCTGGAACACGCCCTTCTCGAGCCGCAGCAGCGAGAAGTCGAAGGTGCCGCCGCCCAGATCGTAGACCGCGTAGAGGCCCTCGGAGCCCTTGTCGAGGCCATAGGCCAGTGCGGCCGCCGTCGGCTCGTTGACCAGCCTCAGCACTTCGAGACCGGCCACGCGCGCGGCATCGCGGGTCGCAGTGCGGGCGGCATCGTCGAAATAGGCGGGCACGGTGATGACGGCCCGCTCGACCGGCTTTTCCAGCGCCGCCTCGGCGCGGGCGCGCAGCGCCTTGAGAATCTCGGCGGAAATCTCGACCGGCGAGCGCGCCTTACCGCCGATCCGCAGCTTCACCATGTCGGTTTCGCCGGTACCCGGTTCCACCTCGTAGGGCAGCACGCCGGCCACGGCATGGAGATCGGCCGCGCCGCGGCCCATCAGGCGCTTGATCGAGGCGACGACGTTGCGCGGTTCAATGGCCGCCAGGGCATGCGCTTCGTCGCCGACGAGAACGCCTCCCGCTTCGGGATAGGCCACCACCGACGGAACGAGCGCCCTGCCCGTCTCGTCATGCAGCGCCGCCGGGGTCCCGTCGCGCGCGATCGCGACCACCGAATTCGTCGTGCCGAGATCGATGCCGACCGCCAGCGAGCCCTCGCCGGCGTGCGGCAAGGGCGTTTCGCCCGGTTCGTGAATCTCCAGCAAGGTCATGCGTTCGACCGATCGATATTCATGCGTCGCGCCCGCGCTTCCTCGGCGAACTTGTCGAGGTAGCGCAGGCGAAGGAGCGCCTTTCTGATAGCGACCCCGTCGTTTGCCAAGAACAAACTCGCAAGCCCCGCCAGCGACTTCTGGACGTCCTGGCGCGCTCCGGCAGCCAGCTTGTCGACCGCTTCCCGCGTGCCGGCATCATGCAGCGCCTCGCGCGCTTCCATGGCTTCCATCAGCAGATCCGGGTCGTCGATCGTCTTGCCGTCACCCGGCAGTTCCACCCCCGCCATGCCGGCCATGTAGAAGGCGCGGCTGAGCGGGTCCTTCAGCGTGCGATAGGCCTCGTTCAGCGAGGCGGCTTCGGCCGAGGCCCGCGCCCGCTCATCGGGCGGCCTGGAGACGAAGCGGTCGGGATGCCACTGTCGCTGAAGCGCGAAATATGCGCGGTCGAGCGCAGCTGCATCGAGGTCGAGCGCCGCCGGCAGTCCCAGCCGCGCGAAATGATCCATGACCGGTCTTCAGACGTGGAAGGATTCGCCGCAGCCGCAGCGGCCCTTCTCGTTCGGATTCCGGAACACGAAGCCCGACTTCAGCTTCTCCTCCTCGTAGTCCATCTCGGTACCGATCAGGAACAGCGAAGCCTTCGGATCGACCAGGAGCTTGATGCCCTCAGCCTCGATGACCTCGTCCATCGGCTCCTGCTTGTCGGCGAACTCCAGCGTATAGCTGAGGCCCGAGCAGCCCTTGGTGCGCACGCCGATTCGGACGCCCGCCGTCGGCTTGCCACGACCGTCGATCAGCGCCTTCACGCGCTCGGCCGCAAGCGGCGTCACCGACATCAGCTTGGGACGGGGACGGCGCGGCCGTGGCGCGGCAGGCGCTGCCGGCTTGGAGGTCTCGGTGGTCGTGGTCATACGATTGGCTCCGAAAATGAGCTACTCGGCCTTCTTGGTCGCCTTTGCGCGATAGTCGGCGATCGCCGCCTTGATCGCGTCCTCGGCAAGGACTGAGCAGTGGATCTTCACCGGCGGCAACGCCAGGTGACGCGCGATGTCGGTGTTCTTGATCGTTTCGGCCTCGTCGATCGTCTTGCCCTTCACCCACTCGGTGACGAGCGAGCTGGAGGCAATGGCCGAGCCGCAACCGAAGGTCTTGAACTTGGCGTCCTGGATCAGCCCGTCGGCGCCGACCTTGATCTGCAGCTTCATCACGTCGCCGCAGGCCGGCGCGCCGACCAGGCCGGTGCCGACATCCTCGGCGGTCTTGTCGAACGACCCGATGTTGCGCGGATTCTCGTAGTGATCGATCAGCTTCTCGCTGTAGGCCATGACTCTCTCCTCAAATTGCCGAGCGGCGCCCGATACGTCAGTGGGCGGCCCACTCGATGGACTTAATGTCGATGCCTTCCTGGGCCATCTCCCAGAGCGGGCTCATTTCACGCAGCTTGTTGACGTGGCGGACCAGTTCGTCGACCGCCGTGTCGACTTCATGCTCGGTCGTGAAACGGCCGAGGCCGATGCGCAGCGAGGTGTGGGCCATCTCCTCCTCCACGCCGAGCGCGCGCAGCACGTAGCTGGGCTCGAGCGAAGCGGACGTGCAGGCCGAGCCAGAGGACACGGCCAGGTTCTTGATGCCCATCATCAGCGACTCGCCTTCCACATACGCGAAGCTGATGTTGAGGTTGCCCGGAATGCGCTGCTCGAGGTCGCCGTTGACGACGATGTCCGTGAGCTTGGCGCGCAGCCCGGTCAGCATGCGCTCCTGCAGCTTCTTCAGCCGCTTTGCCTCGTCGTCCATCTCCTTCATGCAGATCTCTGCCGCCTCACCCAGACCGACGCAGAGCGGCGTCGGCAGGGT
>CAIYWM010000255.1 GCA_903929895.1 uncultured Alphaproteobacteria bacterium | reverse complement strand
TTGCCGCTCACGGTGCTGATGGCGGTGATCGCCGCGACGGCGATCAGGGAGGCGATCAGCGTGTATTCGATCGCGGTGGCGGCCTTGTCGTCCGCCATCAACCGGCGAAAAAAGGACAGCATCGGCATCTCCGGATTGAAAAAATGCTGGGGACTGATTGCAGTCCCGGTCGAACAATAAGTTTAAAAATCGCCCTTAACGTATTGGACCGGCACACCGATACAATGTGAGAATTGTATCAAGTTCGTCGCGGCGCGCGCTGCGGCGAGCCTCGTGTTATCGTTGGTCAAGCAAGGAGGGGGCGTGTCATGAAGTCCATTCTGACAATGGCCTGGACGTCGGAAGATCCGGCCGCGTTCGATCTGGCCGCCAAGATCGCGCGTACATTCGGCGCGCGCCTGATAGGCCTCGAACCGCCTTCCTACGGTGTCATGAGCATGGCCTGGGCGGATGCCGGCATGGGCGCGCCGATCGGCGGCGGCCTCGCCGAGGATGCCGAGGAACGCCAGCGGGTCGCCGCGGTCAGGCAGGCCTTCGAAGAACGGGCGACGGGCCTCGTCTCCGAATGGCGCTCGGCCGACGACAGCGGTCCGACGGCGATCGGCACGATCGGCCGGGCCTATGACCTCATCGTACTGCCGCAGCCCGGCGCCCTGCCGAAGATGCCCGAAAGCGTCTTCGAAACGGCATTGTTCGATTCGGGCCGCCCGGTCCTCGTCGTGCCCCCCGGTTTCAGCGGCATGGTCGGGAAGCGCATCCTGTTCGCGTGGAACGGCTCGACCGAGAGCGCGCGCGCGATTTCTCTGGCCATGCCCGTCCTGAGCGGCGCCGAGACTATCGAGGTGCTGAGCGTCGAAGGGGCGATGGTGCCGGGTCCGACAGCCCTGGAGATTGCTGAATCGCTGAGGAGCCACGGTCTCAACGTGACAGGCCAGCATGTGAAGCCAGGAGCAAAGTCGGCCGGTCAGACCATCGTCGACCGGGCGCAGGCGCTGGGTGCCGACCTCATCGTCAAGGGAGCCTACACGCAGAGCCGGCTGCGCCAGATGATCTTCGGCGGCGTGACTCGCGACCTGATCCTGTCGTCGCCCCTGCCGGTGCTGTTCTCCTACTGATCAAGACAATCCGCCGCCGGTGCTGTCACCGGCGGCCGTGTTAGAAACCGCCGCATGACGGCTGGCTCGCCCGCATCCGAATCACTCTGGACACGCACGCTGGTCCTGCTGCTGCTCGTGGTCGTTCTGGTCACGGGCGTCGGACTGGCGCAGGCCCAGTCGTCGGAGGACCGAAGCGTCCCGCCCCCGCCGACGATCGCGGAGAAACTCGTCATCCTGCAGGCGGAGCGCGCCGAGCTGCAGGCGCGTGCCGGCAGCCTGGCGCGCATCGAGATGCTGTCGTCCTTCCGGGCGGCGAGCCTGCTGTTCGATGCGCTGGCGTCGCGCTACGAGTCCGAGCGCGAGCAGCCGTTCGACCGGTTACCGGCCACGCGACGGGAGGTGTTCGCCAGGCTCGAGGCGGTGAATGCCGCGTTGCGCGCCGCGATCGATCGCCCCGGCACCCCCGGGGACGCCGTTGCCGTGGCACAGGCGGCAAGCGGCATTCCGGCGGATCTGGAGTGGATGGCGTCCTTCGATGTCTCGCCGGTCATTCTTTCCTACACGCCGATGTTCCTGGCGCCCCGGAGCACCGCGCCGGGTGACGCGCCGGCGGCCGCCGCTCCGGCCGGCGACGAGCCCGTGATCGAGATCGAAATTCTGGGTCTGCGCCTGGCACGGAGCCGAACGCCGCCGGTGCTGGCGATCGGTTCGTGGCGCGGCGAGGCCGTCGTGACACCCGAGCGCCTGAAGTTTGTGGTGCCGCGCAGCGCCTTCCCGTCGGACGCCACGCACGCGAGACTCGCTGCCGGATCGCTTTTCCTGCGCCATGACTCACGCACCTTGGCATTCCAGCTGCTGTTCACCTCGATCCCGGAAAAAGCGGGCTCTCTCACGGTCGACCAGAAGGTGCGGTCCGCCGTACCGGAGTCCAACACGCTGGTATCCCCGGAGATATTGGCGCGCGCGCCGGCTGGCGAGGCGCGGACCGTGCGGCGTTGCTTCGATCCTCCGCCGGGATGGCGTTTCGACAAGAGCAAGAGGCGTGTGGTCATCGTCGAGCGGCTGGGCTGGATCGACGAGAGTCCGGACGAGACGATGAACAGCGGATCGGTCGACTTCGTGCGCGAAGACCGGCCCAGCCAGATCTGCGTCGCCGTCATCGCCAAGGCGGCCACGAAGGCGGCACGCACCG
>CAIYWM010000254.1 GCA_903929895.1 uncultured Alphaproteobacteria bacterium | reverse complement strand
GGCGCAGACCGGCGACCCGACGGGTACCGGCACCGGCGGCATGGGCGAGACGCTCAAGGCCGAGTTCTCCAAGGAGCCGCACAAGCGTGGCTCGGTCTCGATGGCGCGCACCAACGATCCGAACAGCGCCCGCAGCCAGTTCTTCATCGTCTTCAAGGACTCGAACTTCCTCGACGGCCAGTACACCGTCTGGGGCAAGGTCACGTCCGGCATGGAGTTCGTGGACAAGATCAAGAAGGGCGCGCCGGGTTCGGGCGCCGTGTCCGCGCCGGCGGACAAGATGATCAAGGTCCAGGTTGCGGCGGACGCGAAGAGCTAGGCTCCTCGCGCCCCGCTGTATTCGTCTATTTGGTAACGGTGTGGAAGGCCTTGGCAATGACCTGCCAACGGCCTTCTACTTTTAGAAGGGTCAGATAGTCCGTGAAGTAGCGCGGCGGGATCTGGCACTCGACCTTGGCGAAGGCCGTCGCCGGGCCGGAAAAGTCGATCGAAACGATGCGGTCGCGGCGCTCGCTGCCGCTGTCCCTGGCCGACTTGCGGCTCTCGACCATCTTGAACCAGTCGGCGCGCGGCATGTCCGCGGCCTTGCCGTCGGGGCCCGCACTGTAGAGATGCGAGGCGGGATGGAAGGCCTCGCCCAGCTTCTTCGTATCGCCCTCGTACAGGCCGTCGAAATAGACCTGAAGCACCTTCTCGATTGCCGCGACGTCGGAATTCATTGCTCGTCTCCCTCGTTCAAATCGCGCCGTTGGGCGCCACCAGGATCTTGCCGTTGCGCCCGCCCTTGTCGGCATGCGCCAGCGCTTCCTTGATCTTCTCGATCGGATAGACCGTGTCCACCGGGGCGTAAAGCGTACCGGCCACCACCTGCGCGGCCAGTTCCGCATAGATTTCGCGGATCTTGGCGGCATCGCGTTTGGCAAGGCCACGGCCCAGCATGAACCCCGTCAGCTTGACGCCGCGGTAAATGAGGTTGCTGCGTCCCACCCGGGGATCCTCGCCGCTCATCGATCCGTAATGCACGACGGTGCCCTCGGTCGCGACGCAGTCGACGATGCGCCCCGTGGCCGCCCCGCCGATCGCCTCGATGCCCAGCCGGATCGCGGCATTGCCGGTCGCCCCGGCAACCCGCTCGGCGAGATCGTCGCCGTCGACCAGCACGACGTCGGCGCCCAGCGCCTTCAGCTCGTCTGCCAGCTCGGCGCGGCGCACGACGTTGACGGTGCGCAGGCCGCGCTGGTGGGCCTGTACGATCAGCAGCCGCCCGACCGCCGAGTTGGCGACGTTCTGGATGACCCATTCGCCGCCCGCGAGGTCGACGAAGTCCGCCAGCATGAGCCGCGCCGTGGGCGGGTTGATGCGCACCATCGCGGCCTGGCGCAGGTCGATGCCGGCCGGCAGCGGGATGGCGTCGTCGCCCTTCACGCGGCGCTTCTGCGTCCAGTTCTCGCGCTGCAGGTTGATGACGAGGTCGCCCGTCCTGACATGCTTCACGGCCGATCCCACCGCGGTGACCCGGCCGACGCATTCGGCGCCGGGGGTCGCCGGCAGCGGCGGCTTCAACCGGTAGCTTCCCTTGCAGAACCACATGTCTGCGGGGTTGATCGGGAAGGCCAGCACGTCGAATACGACTTCGTCGGCGGCCGGTTCGCCGACGTCCGGAACGTCGGCGCAGCGCGCCACGTCCCAGGGGGTCCCGTACCGATCGATCAGCACCTGCTTCATGCCGCGCCTCCACCCGATGAATACGGGCACTTTGTTGGCCCGTCGATTGCTTATATGGTTATTCGACAGGGGGTGAAATGCCGGATGGCAGCCAAGGTATTCGATGAGATGAATTCGGGCACCGACGGCTCGGTCCGCGTGCCCTATCGCGGCGTCGCCGACTGGCTGGCCCGGACCTCACCCGAACGGTTGGAGGCGACACGAAGAGAGGTCGATCTCTTCTACCGCCGGCACGGGATCACCTTCGGTGCCTATGGCGCGGCGGAAGGCTCCGAGACGACCATCCCGTTCGACATCATCCCGCGCGTCATCGCGTATGACGAGTGGCAGTTCCTGCACAAGGGCTTGTCGCAGCGCGTGCGTGCCCTCAACGCCTTCCTGACCGACGCCTATGGCCAGCGCGAAATCTGCCGCGCCGGCATCATCCCCGAAGAGCAGATCCTGATGAACGGCGAGTTCGTCGCCATGGCGCAGGGTCTGCAGCTCCCCGGTGGCGTGCATGCTCACATCGCCGGCATCGATCTCGTTCGTGTCGGCGAGAAGGATTTCTACGTCCTCGAGGACAATGTCCGCACGCCGTCCGGCGTGTCCTACGTCCTGGAGAACCGTGAAGTCATGATGCGGCTGGCCCCGGAACTCTTCGCGGCCATGAGCGTCCTGCCGGTCGCCGACTATTCCGAGGAGCTGCTCGCCACGCTGCGATCCGTATCCTTCAGCGACGGCCATGAGCCGAACGTCGTCCTGCTGACCCCCGGCCACTACAACAGCGCCTATTTCGAGCATGCGTTCCTCGCCGACGAGATGGGGATCGAGCTGGTGAAGGGCTCCGACCTGTTCGTCGACGAAAGCCGGGTCTATATGCGCACCCCGCGCGGGCCGCAGCGGGTCGACGTGATCTACCGCCGGGTCGACGATGCGTTCCTCGATCCGCTGGCGATGCGCCCCGACTCCTTCCTCGGCGTCGCGGGCCTGCTCGGCGCCCTGCGCGCCGGCCGCGTGAACATCGTCAATGCGCTCGGCAACGGCGTCGCCGACGACAAGTCGACCTATACTTACGTGCCCGAGATGGTGCGCTTCTATCTTGGCGAGGAGCCGATCCTTCAGAACGTGCCGACGTGGCGCTGCGACCGCGCCGACGACTACAAGTACGTGCTGGAACATCTCTCCGAGATCGTCGTCAAGGAGGTCCACGGATCGGGCGGCAAGGGCATGCTGGTCGGCCCGACGTCGAGTAAGGCCGAGATCGAGGAATTCGCGGCGCTCCTGAAAGCACGGCCGGACAATTACATCGCCCAGCCGACGCTGGCCCTGTCGACCTGCCCCACCTTCGTGAGCCAGGGCGTCGCGCCAAGGCATGTGGACCTGCGCCCCTTCGTGCTGTCGGGCAAGAAGATCACGATCGTGCCGGGCGGCCTCACGCGCGTCGCCCTCAAGGAGGGCTCACTGGTCGTCAATTCGAGCCAGGGCGGCGGCACCAAGGACACCTGGGTGCTGGCGCCCGACGCGCCGGCAGATGGCGAGTAGGCCGCACCGATGCTGAGCAGTACCGCCAAGAATCTCTACTGGATGGGTCGCTACCTGCAGCGTGCCAAGTCGACGGCCCGACTGATCGAGGCGACCCAACGCATGGCCCTGCAGTCGCGCGGCGAGGAAGCCGCCGGTGTGGCGGCGATCTTCGGCATGGAGGACGAGTTCCGCCAGAGCCAGGCCCAGGGCGAACGTCTCGCCAGCCTGATCGACTTCCTGGTGATCGACGAGAACAACCCCTCCTCCATCGTCAATTCGATCGCCGCGGCGCGCCGCAACGCCCGCGAGGAACGCAACAACATCACCGTCGACGTCTGGGAGAGCCTGAACGCGCTATGGCTGGAGCTCAGCGCGCGCCTGCGCGGCAGTCGCGCAACCCTCGATCGCGGCGCCCTGATCGAGTCGGTGAAGAAGCAGGCGGTGATGATCTTCGGTGCCGCCCAGGTGACCCTGCTGCGCGACGAGGCCAACAACTTCCTCCAGCTCGGCGCTTTCCTCGAGCGTGCCGACAATACCGGCCGCATCCTGGACGTGAAGTTCCACCTCCTGCGGCCGGACGGCAATCCCAGCGCCGAGGGGCTGGACTACTTCGCCTGGTCGGAGCTGCTGGCCTGCATCGGCGCCGTGCGCACCTACCGGCGCATCTATCGCAGCTCGCTCAACCCCATGAAGGTGGCGGAGCTGATGATGCTGCGGCGTGACGTGCCGCGGTCGGTGCACCATTGCCTCTGGATGGTCGACCTCAACATGCGCGAGCTGGCGGATGCCTACGGCACGCGGGGCGAGGCGGACCGGCTGGCTGGCGAGCTTCATGCGCGCCTGCGCTACGCCCGCATCGACAAGGTCTTCGAGATCGGCCTCGCCACGTTCCTCGGCCAACTGCGCGGCGACATCGGCACCCTGTCGGACGAAATCGGCCGACAGTTCCTCCTGGATTGAGCAGAACCATGCGTTTCTCCGTCCACCACGCGACCCGCTTCCAGTTCGACCAGCCGTCCGGTCATTCGATCCACGACGTGCGCCTCACGCCCAAGCCGGCGGCGGCGCAGCGCATCGTTTCGTGGCGCATCGACGGTCCCGGCAAGAAGTCGGAATGGAGGGACGGCCACGGCAACCAGGTGACGACCTTCTCGGTCGCCCAGCAGCACGACAGCGTCGAGATCGTGGTGCAGGGAACCTACGAATACAGCGGTACCGACCAGTGGCTGCGCTACGTCGAGGAGCCGACCCTGCCGGCGCCCTTCTGGCTGCGTAACACGGGCCTCGCGCGCCACGATGCGAGCTTCGATCCGGTGATCGAGGGCCTCGCCGACCGCACCGCGGACCCCACGCAAAGGGTCGCCGTCCTGCATGAGCTGATGGAGCGTATTTCGGCGCGCGTGGCCTACAAGACCGGCGTCTCGACCGTGAACACCACGGCGGTCGAGGCGCTGACACGCGGCGCCGGCGTGGCGCAGGACGAGGCCCACATCTTCATCGCCTGTTGCCGCCGCCTCGGCGTGCCCGCCCGTTATGTCAGCGGCTATCTCCGCAACGACGATCCCGAGCTGCACGTCGGCCGGACCAGCCATTCCTGGGCCGAAGCCTGGGTGCCGGGGCTGGAGTGGGTGGGCTTCGACCCCGCCAACGGCATCAGCCCGCGCGGCGACAGCCTGCGAGTCGCCGTGGGGCTCGACTATCGCGATGCAGCTCCGGTCAGCGGCCGGCGCGTCGGCTTCGGCGATGCGAAAATGACCGTCGACTGCGCTGTCCGCCTGATCGATTGACGCGCCTTCCGCTCAGGCAGCCAGCCCCTAACGGCGGTAAGGCCGGCCCGACGATAAATACAATGCGGTTACCTTGCGGAAAGCCGGCGTCGCGACTAGCTTCGCGCCGCTTATAAAAATGCCTGAAGGAGGCATATTCGTCATGGCTTTCATCGCCGATCGTCTCAGCCGCATCAAGCCGTCTCCGACCAATGCCGCGCAGGGCAAGTTCCTGGAGATGAAAGCGGCGGGCAAGGACGTGATCGGCCTGGCCGCCGGTGAGCCGGACATGCCAACGCCCGACCACATCAAGGAAGCGGCGATCCAGGCGATCCGCAACAACGACACCAAGTACACAGCGGTGCCGGGAACGCCCGCGTTGCGCCAGGCGATCGTCGCCAAGATGAAGCGCGACCATGGCCTCGAGTACAAGCCGTCGCAGACCGTCGTCACCTCGGGCGGCAAGCAGATCATCTTCAACGCCATGCTGGCGACGCTGAATCCGGGCGACGAGGTCATCGTGCCGGCACCCTACTGGGTCTCGTACCCTGAGATGGTGCTGTTCGGCGAGGGCACGCCTGTCATCGTGCAGTGCCGGGAAGAGAACGGCTTCAAGCTGACGCCGGAAGATCTCGACCGCGCCATCACGCCCAAGACCAAGTGGATCATCCTGAACTCGCCCAGCAACCCGACGGGGGCCGCCTACTCCAAGGCCGACCTCCGCGGCCTGTGCGACGTCCTGCTGAAGCATCCGCAGGTGCACATCCTGACCGACGACATGTACGAGAAGCTCGTCTACGACGACTTCGAGTTCTTCACGCCGGCCCAGGTCGAGCCGCGCCTGTACGACCGCACGCTGACCATGAACGGCGTTTCCAAGGCCTACAGCATGACCGGCTGGCGTATCGGCTACGCGGCGGGCCCCCAGAAGCTGATCGATGCCATGATCACTGTGCAGTCGCAGAGCACGTCGAACGCCAGTTCGATCAGCCAGGCAGCGGCGGTGGCCGGCCTCAACGGTCCGACCGATTTCATCGCGAAGAACGTCGCGATCTTCAAGCAGCGCCGCGACCTGATCGTATCGATGCTGAACCAGACCAACGGCATCAAGTGCCCGCGTCCCGAAGGCGCCTTCTACGTCTACCCGTCCTGCGCCGGCCTGATCGGCAAGAAGACGCCCGACGGCAAGGTCATCAAGGACGACACCGACTTCGTGAACTACCTGCTCGAGGCCGAAGGCCTTTCGGTTGTCCAGGGTTCGGCGTTCGGCCAGGGCCCGGCCTTCCGCATCTCCTACGCCACGGCGACGGAGTTGCTCGAGGAAGCCGGCCGCCGCATCCAGCGCGCCTGCGCCGCGCTGTCGTAAGGACTGCTGACCTATTTCATCCCCGCCCGGTGTTTGACTCACCCGGGCGGGGGTGAAACGATTTTCATGACAAGTGGGCTTCGCTCCGGCTGATCGTTCGGAAGCGTAACGTCTATTCCGTGACTTTCGTCCGGGGCTTCTGCGCTTTTGCGAAGAAGGAGGACGTTGTCATGGCCGAATTCAAGACGGAGACGATCACCGGCGGCAGACCAGGCAGCGGCGCGCATCGCGTGGTGGCGCTGTGCGGGCCGTATCTGTCGGGCAAGACCAGCCTGCTCGAAAGCATTCTCTACGCGACAGGAGCCATCGGCCGGCGCGGCTCGACGCGCGCAGGCACTTCCATCGGCGACGGCGCCGCCGAAGCGCGCAAGCGCGGCATGGGCACCGAGATCAACGTCGCCTCGATCGACTATCTCGGCGACCAGTGGACCTTCCTCGACGTGCCGGGCTCGATCGAATTCCAGCACGACGCCTTCGCCGCACTTGCGGTGTGCGATGCCGTCGTCCTCGTCTGCGAGCCCTCGCCCGAGCGGGTGATGGCGCTGACGCCGCTCCTGAAACAGATCGAGGACCGGCACATCCCGCACGTCATCTTCGTCAACAAGATCGACTCCGCGGAAGTCCGCGTGCGCGACCTGCTGTCGGCGCTGCAGTCGGTGTCGCGGCGCAAGCTGGTCCTGCGGCAGGTGCCGATCCGCCGTGCCGCCGCCGACGGCAGCGAGGAGACGGTGGGCTATGTCGATCTCGTGAGCGAACGCGCTTATCGCTACAGGAGCAGCGGCGCATCCGACCTGATCGAGATGCCCGCGGAAATACTGCCGCGCGAGGCCGAGGCACGCCGCGAAATGCTGGAGACGCTCTCGGAGTTCGACGATGCGCTCCTCGAACAGCTGATCGAGGATATCGCGCCCGAAAAATCGTTGATCTACCGTGATCTGCATGACGAATTCTGCACCGACCAGATCGCACCGGTCCTGCTCGGCGCCGGCGACCGGGAGAACGGCGTGCGACGCCTGCTGAAGGCGCTGCGCCACGATACGCCCTTCGTCGAGCAGACCGCGCGCCGCCGCGCCCTGCCGTCGCAGGACGCTCCGACGGCCGAGTGCTTCAAGGTCAGTCACCAGAGTCACGCCGGAAAGCTTTCGCTCTGCCGCATCTGGTCCGGGACATTGACCGAAGGCCAGTCGGTCGGCGGACAGAGGATCGGCTCGATCCTGCGCCCGTTCGGGCAGAGGCTCGACAAGATCACCAGGGCGCGCGCCGGCGAGATCGTGGCCCTGGCCAAGGTCGAGGCGCTGTCATCGGGTCAGATCCTCAGTGCCGCGGGGATCACCGCCTCGGCGGATTTCCCGATGGCCGACGCCCCCGTTTTCGGCCTGAAGCTGTCCGCCCGCAATCGGAACGACGAGGTGAAACTCTCGGGCGCGCTTCAGAGGATCGTCGAGGAAGATCCGTCGCTCTCCTTCGAGCAGCGCGGCGAGACGCATGAGTTGCTGCTCAGAGGCCAGGGCGAGATGCACCTCAAGGTCGCCGTCGACAAACTCGCCGGCCGCTACAACGTGGCCGTCGAGACATCGACGCCGCGTGTCTCGTATCGCGAGACGATCCAGGCCGGCACCCAGCAGCATGCCCGCTACAAGCGCCAGACCGGCGGTCACGGCCAGTTCGCCGACATCAAGGTCGAGATCAAGCCATTGCCTCGGGGGTCCGGCTTCCGCTTCGTCGACCGGATCGTGGGCGGCGTGGTGCCCCGCAACTTCATTCCAGCCGTCGAGGAAGGGGTGCGCGAGTACCTGAAGGAAGGGCCGCTCGGACAGCCCGTGGTCGACCTCGAGGCGACGCTGTTCGACGGCCAGTATCATGCCGTCGACAGTTCCGAGATGTCGTTCAAGATGGCCGCGCGCATCGCCATGAGCGAGGCCATGCCCAGGTGCAAACCGGTCCTGCTCGAACCCATTCTCCGGGTCACGGTCGCCGGACCGTGCGAGTCGACGCCGCGCCTGCAGCGATTGATCACCGGACGCCGCGGGCAGCTTCTGGGCTACGACGCCCGACCGGACTGGGCGGGATGGGACGAGGTCTCGGCCCTGATTCCGGAGGCAGAGATCGCCGACATGATCGTGGAGATCCGGTCCGTCACGCAGGGCATCGGCACCTTCCGCGCGTCGTTCGACCACCTCCAGGAACTGGCCGGTCGGACGGCCGAACGCATCGTCGAGGAGACGAAGAAGCGTCAGGCCGCCTGAGGCGGCCTCCGCTCGGGTCACAAGGCAGTGAGGCCGGACGGATGGCGCTTCTCCCCCGCCGGCCGGCCTCTCATATTCGCCCTGTGGAATGGTTCCACGGGAGTGATGTTCATGTTCAACAGACGGTCTTTGATGGTGGGTGGCCTGGCGATGGCTGCCGCATCGTCACTGGCCCGCGTCGCCAGTGCCCAGTCTGGGCGCCCGACGCTGGTGTTCGTCGGCCACGAACTTTGAGGCGGCTGCAAGATCTGGCGTGCCCAGTCCGAGCCTGATTTCCTCAAGTCGGCCGCTTTCAAGAAGATGGACTATCAAGTGGTTCATCCGGCCAATGCCGACCTCCTGATGGTCGACGAAAGCTGGCCCGCGCCGGCGAGACCGATCCGGGCTGCCTTCCTAGCCAGCGAGGATGGCAAGAAGAGCCCCAATGCGACCCCGCGCTTCATCCTCTTCCAGGACGGCAAGATCGTCCTCACGGTCACCGGAAACGGCGGCTGGAAGGACAAGATGTGGCCGATGATCCAGGAAGTGACGGCCACCAAGGCCTAGTTTCCGGACAGGCTGCGTTGCTCCATATTACCCTCGTGGGATCTCTCACGAGGGGGACGTGGATTGATGTTCAAGAGACGTAGTGTGATGGCGGGTGGCCTGTCATTGGCCGCCTCGACGGTGCTGGCGCGCGCTGCCAGCGCGCAGGGCGCGAAGAAGCCCATGCTGATCTTCGCCGGCGACGAGACGTCGGAAGCCTGCAAGGTCTGGCGCACGCAGTGGGAGCCACTCTTCAAGCAGGCCCCGGTGTTCCAGAAGGTCGACTACCGCGTGGTGTTCCCGAAGACGCCGGCGCTCTTGCTGAAGCCTGCGAGCTGGCCCTCGGACCTGCGTTGGGTGCTCGACGCCTTCCTGATGAGCGAGGTCGGCATCGAACAGGGGGCCGAGACGCCGCGCTTCTTCCTCGTCCAGAATGGACAGATCACCTTCACCGCGGTCGGCAACAATGCCTGGCGCGACGTCATGTGGCCGACCCTGCTGGCCGTGACCAACTCGCAGCCGTAGGGCAGCGCTAGCGAGGGGCGGCGTCACGGCGCAGTGAGCAGGGTTGATTTGCCACCGCCCGCCGCCGGGCCCAACTAGGGGCACGGCGTACACAGGAGTAGGGAACGATGCTGATCAAGCGCACGAAGGGATGGGAGCTTCCGGAGTCGAAGACGACCTCGGAAAGCCACTACCTCAACCGCCGCGCGATGGTGCGCGCCATGGGATTTGGCGCAGCCTCGATCGCCCTGCCCGGCCAGCTCATGGCGCAGGACAAATCGGCCGATCCGTCCGCCGGGCTGTATCCGGCCAGGCGCAACGACCGGTACGGCGTGCCGACGCCGATGACGGCCGAGAAACTGGCCACCACCTACAACAACTTCTACGAGTTCGGCACCGACAAGAGCATCTGGCGCGACGCCCAGAAGCTCGAGGTCCGACCGTGGACCATCAAGGTCAGCGGCATGGTCGAGAAGCCGTTCGAGATCGGCATCGACGATCTCCTGGCCAAGGTACAGCTCGAGGAGCGGGTCTATCGCCATCGCTGCGTCGAGACCTGGTCGATGATCGTGCCGTGGAGCGGCTTCCCGGTGCGCTCGCTCGTCGAGCTCTGCAAGCCGCTCGGCAGCGCCAAGTTCATCGTCATGAAGACCCTGTCCCGGCCCTCGGTGATGCGCGAGCAGCGCGACCTTCTCTACCCGTGGCCCTACACCGAGGGGCTGGCGATGGACGAGGCGATGAACGACCTCGCGTTCATTGCGACGGGCCTCTACGGCAAGCCCATGCCGAAGCAGAACGGCGCGCCGCTGCGTCTCGTGGCGCCGTGGAAGTACGGGTTCAAGAACGTCAAATCGATCGTCAGCGTCGAGTTCACCGACAAGAAGCCCAAGACCTTCTGGGAGGGGCTGCAGTCCAGCGAGTACGGCTTCTGGGCCAACGTGAATCCCGATGTCGCCCATCCGCGCTGGAGCCAGGCGACGGAGAAGCCGCTCGGCAGCGAACAGCGCATCCCGACCCTGCTCTACAACGGCTACGCCGAGTTCGTCGCCAGGCTCTATGCTGACCGCAAGGCGGAAAAGCTGTTCATGTAGCCTAGCCTCCTTTGCCTTGCCGCGCCGGGTCGCTAAAACGGGACCCGGCCGGACACGGCCTCAGGAGGAAACGTGAAACTCAACCGTCGTACGACCCTGGCTGGCGCCGCCGCGCTGGCGGCCGGTTCGCTGTCCAGGGCCGCCCTGGCTCAGGCCTATCCCACCAAGCCGATCAAGATCGTCGTGCCCTTCGCGGCCGGCAGCGCCACCGACCTGACGGCGCGCGGCCTCGGCGCCAAGTTGCAGGACATCCTGAAGCAGCCGGTCGTGATCGAGAACAAGCCGGGCGCCAGCGGTCAGCTCGGTGCCTCCGCCGTCGCCACCGCACCGGCCGACGGCTACACGCTGATGATGGGCACGAACACGACGAACGCCGCCAACGGCGCCCTGTTCAAGAAACTCAGCTACGACATCGACAAGGATTTCGCGCCGATCATGCGCTGCGTGATGGGCGTCAACGCGCTGGTCGTGAACAACGACCTGCCGGTGAAGACGACTGCCGAGCTGGTGGACTATGCGAAGAAGAACCCCGGCAAGCTCAACTACGCCGAAGCCAGCGCCTCGCAGCGCCTCTCGGGCGAGATGTTCAACAAGCTGGCCGGCGTGAAGATGGAGCGGGTGCCCTACAAGGCCAGCCCGCAGGCGCTGGGCGACGTGGCGTCGGGCCAGGTCCAGGTGATGTTCCCCGACCTGCCGCAGGCGCTGACCCAGATCGAGGCCGGCCGGGTGCGCGGGCTCGCGACCACCGGCCCCAAGCGCACGACGGTCACCCCTGACCTGCCGGCAATTGCTGAAGCCGTGCCGGGCTACTCGCTGGTCTACTGGCTGGCCGTGTTCGCGCCGGCGGCGACGCCCAAGGACGTCCAGAAGGTCCTCGCCGATGCAATCGCCGAGGCCCTGAAGGACCCGGCTACCGCCAAGGCGATGACTCAGGGCCGCATGGAAATCGCCCCGCTCGCCCTCGACCAGTTTGCCGACTACGTGAAGAGCGAGACGGCGTGGTGGACCAAGGAGATCAAGGCCGCCGGAATCGAGCCGGAGTGAGCAGCGCCATGAGCAAGGTCATCATCGAGAAGGACGGCCCGGTCAAAACCATCTGGATGAACCGGCCGGAGAAGCGCAACGCGCTCGACAGCGAGCTGATGCGCGAGATGATCGAGGCGCTGCAGGCCCCGGTCGCAGCCGAGGATCGTGTCGTCGTGATCCGTGGAAAGGGCGACGTGTTCTGTGCCGGCCTCGACATGGCGGAACGGCGCGAGACCATCGGCGGCGGCAATGCGAGCGGCATCGAGGTGATGCTGCGCGCGGTCGAGCTCTGTCCCCTGCCCGTCGTTGCCGTCGTGCACGGTGACGCGATTGCCGGCGGCAACGAGCTGGCGCTTCATTGCGACATCGTGGTGGCGAGCCGGAAGGCGCGGTTCGGCATGTCGCTGGCCCAGGTCGGCCTCGCGCCCAACTGGTTCCTGGCCAAGAAGCTGATGGAAGTGCTGGGCCCGGTAACGACGCGCGAGATGCTGCTGCTGGGCGATCCCCTGCCGTCGACCAAGCTGCATGCGTTGGGCCTGATCGCCCGCTGCGTGCCGCCAGAGGAGCTCGAAACCGAGGCCTCGAAGGTGGTCGACCGGCTGGCCGCCAATGCGCCGCTGTCGCTGAAGGCCATGAAGGCGCTCACGGTGAAGCAGCTCGAGTTTCGCGACGGCATCAAACACGACGATGTCGACGCGCTCGTGCAGGCAGCCATGAAGAGCCAGGACGCCCAGGAAGGCATGAAGGCGCGGCTGGAGAAGCGCACCGCGAAGTTCCAGGGGAAGTAGCCGTGTCCATCAGGCTCCGCCTCGACAAGCCGTGGCGGCCCCTGGCGGCCGACGAGATCGCCCGCCTGCCGGGCCAGCTCGGCGTCTACCAGGTCGCCGATGCCGCGGGCGCCGTCCTCTATATCGGCCAGGCCGGGGCGCGTGCGCCGTTCGGGCTGCGCTCCGAGCTGCAGCGTGAGCTGGCGGAGCGTGGCCCCAGCCATCAGTTCCGCGTTGAAGTGAACCAGCAGTATCGCACGCGCTGGTTCGAGCTGCTCATGGTGCACAAAGCCGACCATGGCAGCCTGCCCCTCGACAACGCCAAGAACCCGCCCCCGCTGGGACGGCTGAGCCCGAATTAGCATCCCTCCCCATTCAAATGGGGAGATGGCCGAAGGCCGGAGGGGTCATAGGCCAACATTAACCGCTTTCTGACCCCTCCGCCCCTGCGGGGCACCTCCCCCTCTGAACGGGGAGGAGAAAGGATCGAGATGGATTTCGAGCCCAACGAAGAACAGCAGATGCTGATCGACCAGGTCCGTCGATTCGTGCGCGAGGAGATCATCCCGCTCGAAGCGAAGCTCGATCCCGACGCCTCCGAACTGGATCCCGCCGATCACGCGCGGCTGGTCGAGAAGACCAAGGCGATGGGCCTGTTCGGCATCGACATCCCCAAGGAATATGGCGGCCCCGACATCGACATCGTCACCCGCGTGCTGCTGGCCATCGAGATGGCGCAGCATCGCGCCGGCCTCTACGTGCCCTGCTACGGCACCTTCGGCGGCGCCGGCCTGGCGCAGATCTTCGAGGCCAACGAGGACCAGAAGGAGCGCTACCTTTATCCGACGCTGCGCGGCGAGAAGAAGGCCTTCTTCGGCCTCACCGAGCCGTCGGGCGGCAGCGACCCGGCGCGCGCGATCCAGACGAAAGCCGAGCGCAAGGACAATGGCTGGGTCCTGAACGGCGCCAAGATCTTCATCTCCAATGCCGATCGCGCGCAGTACGGCATCGTCTTCGCCCGGACCGATGCCTCCAAGGGGCGCGCCGGCATCACTTGTTTCATCATCGACAGCGACACGCCGGGTTTCCACGTCCGCCGCGTCGTGCACACGCTGCGCTCCTCGCACTATGCGACCGAGCTCGAATTCAAGGATTGCTGGGTCTCCGACCATCAGGTGCTGGGCGAGGTGAACAAGGGCTTCGCGGTTGCCAACGACCGGCTGACGCGCCAGCGCATCCCCTATGCCGCGGGCTGCATCGGCGTCGCCATCGCCGCGCATGAAATGGCGATCGAATGGGCCAAGATGCGCACGACCTTCGGCGAGAAACTCGCCAACCGGCAGGCCGTGCAATGGATGCTGGTCGACAACGAGATCGACATCCGCACCGCCCGGCACTTCACGCTGGAAGCGGCGGAGAAGGCGCGGCGGGGCCTGCCCTTCAAGATCGAGGCCTCGATCGCCAAGTTGACCGCCTCCGAAGGCGGCGGCCGCGTGGTCGACCGATCGATGCAGATCCATGGCGGCATGGGCATGACCAAGGACCTGCCGCTGGAGCGCTGGTATCGCGAGATGCGCATCCGCCGGGTAGGCGAAGGTCCGAGCGAGGTGCAGCGCATGGTGATCGCGCGCGAGATCCTGGGGAGCAATCTGCGATGAGCCCGGCTTCGGGCCCTCTCGCGGGCATCAAGGTCGTCGAGTTC